>JBGPLR010000356.1:0-4324 GCA_041486545.1 Terriglobia bacterium | reverse complement strand
GCGGGCGGCCGGTGGCGCTGCCTACTTCTTCGTCGCTATCGAGCAGCACGGTTACCGGACGATGGGCGGCGCCGCTGGTGCGCAACGCGCGCAGGGCAAACAGCATCATGGTGATGCCGGCTTTCATGTCATACACGCCGGGACCGAAGGCGCGTCCGCCTTCCATGCGAAACGGCATGCTCTTGAGCGTGCCCAGAGGCCACACGGTATCAAAGTGGCCCAGCAACAGCAGGGGCTTGCCCGCCGTACCAGGAATTGACGCGCCAGGAAACTCAGCTTTCAGGTTGTTACCGGCCTCCTCTTGCGGATCAAACGTGGCCTTGCCGCCCAGGCGCCCAAACTCTTGGGCCAGGTATTCACCCAACTGGTCAAGCGCCGGCTTATTGTCGCTGGGAGATTCCATCTCCACCAGACGTTTAAGCGTTTCCAGCATGTCGGCCAGGTGTTCCTGACAGAATTGGTGGTAGGCGAGCACGGATTGTTTGTTTGCGGCGTCGCGCATGGGCGTTGTCATAATACCTGCTGCGGCGCAGTGTAGCCAGATTGAGTAAGAGGAATCGAGTGATCGGGTGATCGGAAGAATAACGCATCAGCCCCTAAACCCAAGGGTTGCTATAAATGGTTTGTCGCAGTGCCTTCACGCCAAGAATAGCCATCTTCTCCAATTCGTCTTCATGCTCTTTTGGGTTTTCGATCAGTGCCTGATCTTCCCACGGATCAGCAACGTGTACCCACTTGTTCCGATACTTGCGCAGCGTATGGAGTTGATCCATTAACTCGGATTCCAAACCAGAACTATCTATCAATTCAACGAGTCGTTTCTGTTTACCGTTGGAGTCTTCTGACCTAAGATGAGTTTCTATCGCTGACATTGCAGTCAAAATGGATGCGAGGTAGAGGCCATCTGCAAACGCGCCGTCAGATTCTCGGGTCAGAAATGCACACCATTCCGAGAGAACTGCGCCGCCTCTTAACAACTCTTCATCCAGAGAAAGTAAAAAATTCCAACGATCCTGTTCGCCCATACAACACATCCGCAATCAACGCTAGCTTAACAGACCACGTTTGGATGAATCGAACAACGGCTCCACTAAACGTGCTGTAAGTAAAACTGTATCACTATTGGCGTTTCGGCAGGTTATGTTTTGCCCGGCAAATCCTCTATAATTCGCGACTGAATGAGTGAGACAGCCACCACACAAAAAGCTGACGCGCCCGCAGCCGACGGCCGGAGCGGGCCGCTGGACATCTTGCAGATCCAGGCGATCCTGCCGCACCGCTATCCTTTTCTTCTAATTGACCGCGTACTGGAAATTGAGCGCAAGAAGAAGATCGTGGCCATCAAGAACGTCACCATCAATGAGCCGTTCTTCCAGGGACATTTTCCCAGCGTCCCCGTGATGCCCGGTGTGCTCCTGGTGGAGGCCATGGCCCAGGCCGGGGGCGTGCTGCTGCTGACCGAAGTGGAAGACCGCCACGACAAGCTGATCATGTTCACCGGCATTGAGAAAGCGCGCTTCCGCCGCCCGGTGGTGCCCGGCGACCAGGTGCGGTTTGAAGTGGAGCTGCTGGCCTGGAAAGAGATGGGCGGCGCCATCATCGTGCGCATGGCGGGCAAGGCGACGGTGGAAGGCAAGCTGGCTTGTGAAGGCACGGTGAGCGCGCAACTGATCAGCCGCAATCGCGGACGCCAGGATTCCGGCGCGGCTTCCGAATCAAGCGCCTCCGAATCAAGCTGATGATCCATCCCACGGCAGTCATTGATCCCAGCGCCAAGGTGCCGTCTTCGTGCTCAGTGGGGCCGCACTGCACGATTGGCGCAAATGTGGAACTGGGCGAGAATTGCGAACTCATCTCCCACGTGACGATTCATGGCCCGGCGAAGATTGGCGCGCGCAACCGTTTCTTTCCTTTTTGCGCGATTGGCGGCGAGCCCCAGGACCTGACCTACAAAGGCGAACCAACGCGCCTGGAGATTGGCGATGACAACCTGTTCCGCGAGTTCGTCACCGTAAACCGCGGCACGGTCAAAGGCGGCGGGCTGACGCGCGTGGGCAATCACACGCTGATCATGACCGGCGCCCACATCGCGCACGATTGCGTGGTCGGGGACCACGTGATCATGGCCAACGCCGCCACACTGGCCGGGCACGTGACCATCCAGGAGTGGGCGTCCGTAGGAGCGTTTTCCGCGGTCCACCAGTTTGACGTGGTGGGCGCGCATGCCTACATCGGCGGCGGAACGATTGTGACGCGCGACGTTCTGCCGTTTTCAAAGACCGTTGCGCCCCGCGACGCCAAAGCTTACGGGGTGAACTCCATCGGTCTGGAGCGCCGCGGCTTCAGCAAAGAACGCATACAGAGAATCCAGAAGGCGTTTCGGATCCTGCTCAATTCCAAGCTCAACACCACACAGGCGTTGGAAAAATTGAAAGCTGCAGGCGACCAGGGTGAAGACGTGGCCATGCTGATTGCGTTCATTGAAACGTCTGAGCGCGGCGTGATCAAGTGAGGCCCCGGGCGGGCTTGGTTCTTCTGTTGTTGTGCGCAGCCGTTGCTTTCTTCGCGCAGGGTTTCTTCGCCCAAGCTTTGTTGGCGCAGGCTCCTGTCGCGCAGGCTTCCGTCGCGCAAGCCCCCGTCGTTCAAGCCCCCGTCGTTCAAGCTTCCAGGAAAATTGTTCGCCCTGGAGTGAAGGCAGTGCAGTCGCCGTTTTCGTCTGTGCGGCCGTCGGCGACGTTCAAGTTGGGCGGTCATCCAGACTGGATGCTGATCACCGCCGACGCGGTCTGGGTGGCCAACGATCAACTCAAAGCGGTGCAGCGCATTGATCCCGCTACGAACAAGCTGGTGGCCACGATTCAATTTGCCGCCGAGCCCTGCTCGGGACTGGCGTTTGGTTTCGGCAGCGTGTGGGTGCCGTTGTGCGGAGAGCCGGCGAGTCTGGCGCGAATTGATCCGGCAACGAACCGGGTCAGCGCCATTTTGCCCATTGGGCCAGCCGATTCTGAAGGCGGCATCGCCGCGAGCGATGACAGCATTTGGCTGATCGTTAAAACGAACGGCGTTAAAACGAACGGCGGGGACAAAAATGGGACTCTGTCGCGCATTGATCCCGTGACCAATGGCGTTCGCGCAAAAATCGCGACGCCGGCGGGATCGTTCAATCCGCTATTCAGCGGCGGCCTGGTGTGGATTACCGGGACATTGAGCAACCAGTTGACCGCAGTGGACGCGGCTTCGGACAAAGTAATCGCTTCCGTGCCGGTCGGGCCGAAGCCACGGTTTCTGACCGCCAGCGCCGGCTCAATCTGGACGCTGAATCAAGGCGACGGCACAGTGACCCGCGTGAACGCCAAGACCCGGCGGGTGACTGCCACCATCAAAGCCGGGATTCCCGGCCCGGGCGGCGAGATGTGCTTTGGCGCGGGAGCCGTGTGGGCCACAGTGTTTGACGTGCCGCTTACGCGCATTGATCCCAGGACCAACAAAGTTGTGCAGCAGTGGGTTGGCCACGGCGGCGATTCTGTGCGCGTTGGCCACGGATCAATCTGGTTGACCGATTACAAAAGAGGGTTGCTGTGGCGAATTCCGCTGGGGCGGTTGGAGAAGCCTGTGGTCCCGTAAGTTTGTTCGTCACGATAGGGATCCCTCGCTCCGCTCGGGATTTCAGAAGCAGCACCGCTCGAGTCGGAGAACGCTTGGTACACTGTTCATCGTGCCTTCCGACAAAAAACTTGGGCTGATCGCCGGCAACGGCAGCTTTCCTCTGTTGCTGCTGGACGCCGCGCGGGCGCAAGGCGCGGAGGTGATCGTCGCCGCGATCAAGGAAGAAACCTCGCCGCTGATCGAGCAGCGCGGCGCTGCGGCGGTGCACTGGATGTCCCTGGGCGAACTGAGCAAACTGATTGACACCTTCAAGCGCGAAGGCGTGACCACCGCCGTGATGGCCGGGCAGGTCAAGCACAAGCAGATTTTTTCCAGCATCCGGCCGGACTGGCGGCTGGCCAAGGTGTTGTTCAGCCTGGGCACGCGCAACACTGATTCGCTGATAGGCGCGGTGGCCAAAGTCCTGGAAGATGAGGGCATTCATTTGATCAGCTCCACTTCTTATCTGGAGCCCTTGCTGGCCAAACCGGGCGTGCGCACCAAGCGCGCGCCGAATGAGGCGGAGCAGAAGAATGTCGCTTACGGACGCCAGGTAGCGCGGCACCTGGCGCAATTCGATATCGGCCAGACCGTGGTCATCGCGGAAGCGGCGTGCGTCGCCGTGGAGGCCATGGAAGGAACGGATGCAGCCATCGTGCGTGCGGGCGAGATCATGAAG
>JBGPLR010000355.1:0-4331 GCA_041486545.1 Terriglobia bacterium | reverse complement strand
CCTTCACAAAGCCCGGCGTATGCGGTCCGTCTTTCTGCAGATTGATGTACTGCTCGGGATCTGTGCGCTTGGACCATCCTGTGCGGAACAGCACCCAGGATCCGGCGGGGATGCGCCCGTTCTGCGACTCCCACTGCTTCACCCGCTCCACCGTCAGCAGGAAGTCGGGGTCTTTGGCGACGTCAGCCACCACGTCAATCACGCATGCCGGGCCGACAAACTTCCGCGGATTGATCTTGTCCACGCTGTTCTCCGGCAGGTCTTTACCACTGACCCAGTGGATAGGCGCGTCAAAGTGCGTGCCGGTATGCTCGCCGGTTTCAAAACCGTTCCAGTACCACGCGGGACCTCGGTCGTCATAGCGGGAGATTTCCCACATCTTGAACTGCGGCGTGTTGGGCCACTGCGGCGGAAGGGGCAACAGCGGTGTCTGCGCGCTGAGCGGTTGCGTTAAATCAACCACGCGAAGTGTGCCCTGGTTCAGCTGCGCGACGAGTTCTGCGAGGACGTTGGCCATATGGATGCCCTTTCTTCGGATCACGAGCATTGCTATTTCTGAAACCCCGAGCGGAGCGAGGGGTCCCTATAATAACCGTGCACTCCTTAATTCGACTGATTCTCACGGCAATCCTTACCGCCTAGTTTGCTATAGGGATCTCTCGCTGCGCTCGAGACTTTGGAAAACGCTCAGACTGTGGTCACTATTTGCGCAACGTTTCAATATGCCGTTTGAACTGAAACCTGTTTTCCAGCAGTGACAGGCCGGTGACGTACGCCTTCGGCCCCACCGCTTCCACCTTGGCGACGATGCAGGTTAAGTCGTCGGCGCGCATGGCATCTTCAAACGTCCGGCTGAACTCTTCCAGCGTGGTAACCGTCTGTGCGTGCGGCACCCCGGAGGCGCGGGCGATGCCTGCCAGATCGCTGCCCGTAGATGTTGCCGTGGGAAATCCGCCCACGGACAACAGGCTCTCGTTATCAAAGATCACATGCACAAAATTCTTTGGGCGATAGCGCGCCAGAGTGGAAAAGCCGCCCAGGTTCATCAGGACGGAGCCGTCGCCATCGAAGACCACGACCTTCTGGTTCGGCATGCAAAGCGCCAGTCCCAGTCCGGTGGAAGAGGCCAACCCCATGGCGTGCTGCAGATAAAAAAAGTTTGGACGATGGCCGATGGACTGCAACTCCGCGGCCACGGCCCCCATGATGGTCACCACCAGGCAGCTGTCGAGCTGGCCATGAATCGCGCGCAGGCAGTCCAGACGTTGCATCATCGCTCAGGCTTCCTCCCACATAAGATCGCGCATGAGCAGCAGCGCTACAGGATGCAAACGGCTGTAAGCCAGGGTCTGGGCGTCAGCGATGCGTTTCTCTACTTTAGCGGGGTCGTCGAGAAAATCATAAGGGATGCCGAGCGACTGGAGCACAGGTTCGGTCACACTGCCGCCCTGGGTCTGCCAGGGATCGCGTTCGCCAAAGTGTCCGCGATAGCTGATGAGCATGAGCAGCGGCATCCGGTACAGTTTGGCGAAGCTGACAATGCCGTTCACGCTGGCCAGGAAGCCGTGGTTCTGCATGAGCATCGCTGACTTCACCCCGGCAAAATGTGCTCCGGCGGAAATGCCCACACCTTCCTCCTCCTTGGCTAAACGAACCAGGATCATCTGCGGGTCGTCTTCCGCCATACGGATCAGGTGCACCAGCCAGGTCTCCGGCAAGGCAGACACCAGCCCGATGCCGCATTTCTTCAGGGCATCGTAAACCACGCGCGAATTGTTCAGCGAGACGGGCATACAAAGAAGGAGGAGTTTACAAGAAATCAGGCGAAGCGCAAAGCATTCGCACGACTGCCGGCATCCGGCGCGCCGGATTCGCGCTTTCGTCCGCCCCCGGCGCGGCCCGCGTTGTAAAATGAAGGTCTCGGAGACCCCATGCCACCTACTACCACTGCTGCCGAACTCAAGTCCTGTCCTCTTTATATTGACGGGAAACCGGTCATTTCCCGCGGCCCCAAAGACGTGCAATATAACCCGGCGACGGGCGAGGCCATGGCGGAGATTCCCCGCACCACAGCGGAAGAAGTTTCCGCGGCGGTGGCGTCTGCACAAAAGGCGTTTCCCGCGTGGAGCAAGACTCCGGTGATCCAGCGCTGCAAGGTGCTGTTCAGATATCGCGAGTTGCTGGAAGCCCACGCCGACGAACTGGTCGCGCTGATCGTCGAAGAGAATGGCAAGACTATCGCCGAAGCGCGCGGCTCGTTTGATCGCGGCATTGAGTGCGTGGAATTTGCCTGTGGCGCGCCCACTCTCATGATGGGCGAAACCGTGGACCGCGTCGGCACCGGCGTGGACGGATGGTCCACGCGCAACGCCATCGGCGTATGTGTGGGCATCACTCCGTTCAACTTCCCTTTCATGGTCCCCATGTGGATGTTCCCCATGGCCATTGCCTGTGGCAACACGTTTGTGCTCAAGCCGTCTGATAAAGTTCCGCGCACGGCAGTCCGCATGGTGGAGCTGGCTTATGAAGCCGGTTTGCCGGCCGGCGTGCTCAACCTGGTGCATGGCGCCAAGAGCACCGTGGACCAGTTGCTGGCTGACGCGCGCGTGAAGGCGGTGTCGTTCGTCGGCTCCAGCGCGATTGCGCGCTACATCTATCAAACCGCCGCCAGCAACGGCAAACGTGTGCAAGCTCTGGGCGGCGCCAAGAACCATTCCGTGGTGCTGCCGGACGCTGACATGAAGTCCACCGTGGCGGCCATCATGGGATCGGGCTTTGGCTGCGCCGGTGAACGATGCCTGGCCACCAGCGTCGTCGTGGCCGTGGGCGAGGTGGGCGATCCGCTGGTGAAAGAGCTGGTGCGCGCCGCTAACAACCTCAGCGTAGGCGCGGGATGCGAACCCAAAACGCAAATGGGCCCAGTCATCACCGACGAATCCAGGAAGCGGATCCTCAGCTACATTGAACTGGGAGAAAAAGAAGGCGCCGTGCTGGCCCGCGATGGACGCAATGACGCGGTGAGCAAAGGCGCTGGCTACTTTGTTGGGCCCACGATCCTGGACAAGGTGGATCCCAACTCCCGCGTCGCGAAAGAAGAGATTTTTGGGCCGGTGCTGTCCGTGGTCCGGGTAAAAGATTTGCAGGAAGCGATGGAAGTGATTGGCCGGTCGGAGTACGGCAATGCGGCTTCGGTCTTTACTCGCTCTGGCAGCGCGGCGCGCGAGTTTACCCAGAACGTGGGCGCCGGCATGGTGGGCATCAACGTTGGCGTTCCGGCGCCGGTGGCGTTCTTTTCATTCTCCGGCTGGAAGAACTCGTTCTTCGGCGACCTGCACGCCTTGGGCAAGGACGCCGTGCATTTTTACACCGAGCAGCGCGTCGTAACGTGCCGCTGGCCGGAATAGTGACCATCCGCTACTGCTTCTCCGGGATCTTCAGCCCAACGTAAGCGGCCGAATTATGCTGGAGCAAAACTGTCAATCACGGTGTCCAACTTACACCAGGGTGAAACCCGGACAGGGTCACACCAACAGTTTCCGCATAGGAGATCCAGAATCGTGCTTATCGCAGCTCTCGCCGCTTCCGCGCTCGCCAACATGCAAATGACGTCTGTTTGGCTGTTCCAGAACCATGGTGAAATGCGCTTTGATCTCTGGGGCATGTGGACCCAGATGAACTGGCCGGCCCGCACCGTCGTGGTAATCCTGCTGGTGATGTCCGCTTGGTCCATCGGCGTGATGATTGACCGCTGGATTGCGTACAACGCGGCCCGCAAACAGTCCCGCCAATTCGCACCGGCGGTGGCCGGCGCGCTGCGTCAGGGCAGTCTGGACGAGGCGATTCGTCTGGCCGAGCGCAGTAAAAAGAGCCACTTGGCCAAGGTTGTGACCTCAGGTTTGCTGGAATTCCGCGTGCAAGGCGAATCCACCGAAATTCCTGAGGAGCAGATTGAAGCCAGCAAGCGCGCCCTGGAACGCGCCGAGGCCATTGTCCACGCTGAACTTGAGCGCGGCTTGAGCGGCCTGGCTACCATCGGCTCCATTGCTCCCTTCGTCGGGCTGTTGGGAACGGTGATCGGCATCATTGATGCGTTCCGCACCATCCAGGAGCACCAGGGCACCTCAATCGCCACCGTCTCCGGCGGCATCTCTGAAGCACTGGTGACCACCGCTCTCGGTCTGTTTGTTGCCATTCCCGCGGTGATGATGTTCAACTACTTCACCAGCAAGCTGAAGGCATTTGGCGTTGAGATGGACAACTCTTCCAGCGAACTGGTGGACTACTTCCTCAAGAGGACCAGGGTTGGCCGGAACTGAACCGAGGCGAGTTGG
>JBGPLR010000354.1:0-4345 GCA_041486545.1 Terriglobia bacterium | reverse complement strand
TGAAGAAGCGGCCGCGGCGCTGGTCAACATCGGGCATCCAGCCATTGAACCACTTCTGCGCGTGCTGAAGAATTCACCCATTCCTGCAGCGCGCAAGAACGCAGCCTGGGCGCTGGGCGCGCTGCATGATACCGGGGCTACCAGCCAGATTTAGGGATTTCAACTAAAGACCAGGGTTGACATCAGCGTCGGCCTGCAGGCGACGCGCGCAGGGATACGTGCGTACATTATGGTGTTCGGCAGGCTGTTCTGTTGCGAAGTTCAAGTACGAAGTGACGAAATCTAAATGGAAACTTTTATCCAAGATATTCGCTTTGGCCTGGGCATGTTACGCAGGGATCGCGGGTGTTTGCGTCTATGCTGGTCGGGCTCCGTTCCACGGACCCCCTCTCCTTGGGCGCCGTGGTGCTGACGCTGGGCGCCATCGTCGCTATTGCGGGTTGGATCCCGGCCCTGCGCGCTACTCGCGTTGATCCTATGGTTGCATTGCGGTATGAATGAGAGAATAGAAGAAATTGGTAATTGAGTAATTTGGTAATTTCGTAGTTGAAAGGCCGCAACTCATCGGTTCTGGTGCTCCCTAAAAGGTTTGGCTGACGCTGGCTTGTCAATTACTAAATTACGAAATTACTCAATTACCAAATTGCAGGGGACGAACAAGCGCTTTATCAACGCCCCAGAACGTTGTTCCCCTGGCGGCCGTCAAAGGAAAACATGATTCAACTGCGCAACCTGGAGAAAACCATCAAGAGCCCGGCGGGCACCATGTGGCTGCTGCGTCGCGTAAACCTCAATATCAACGAGGGTGAATTTGTCACCATCATGGGGCCGTCAGGAGCAGGGAAGACCACGCTCTTGAGCATCGTAGGCATGCTGGACGACGGCTGGGCCGGGGAATACGTCTTCGGCGAACAAGTGGTCCACAAACTGGACCGCAAGAAGCGCGCCGAGCTGAACCGCAAGTTCATCGGCTTTGTCTTCCAGAGTTATCACCTGCTGGACAACCTGACGGTGCAGGAAAACATTGACGTGCCGCTTTCTTATCGTGACATCCCGCGGGCGCAGCGGGCGTCCATGGTGGCCGATATCCTGGACCGTTTTCAGATCGTCGGCAAAAAAGATCTTTATCCCAACCAGCTTTCCGGCGGGCAGCAGCAGTTGGTGGGCGTGGCCCGCGCCGTGGCGGGAAATCCCAAACTGATCCTGGCCGACGAGCCCACGGGCAACCTTCATTCGGCGCAAGCCAAGGAGATCATGGAGCTCTTCCGCCGGTTGAATGATGCGGGGACAACCATCATCCAGGTGACGCACTCGGAAGCCAACGCGGCTTACGGCAACCGCGTCATCCAGGTCAAGGACGGCTGGATTGTGTCGGACACGTCCGCGCCGCCGGACAGCGCCACCGCTTAGGAATGTGTTCATCGCGCGAAAGTTAGCTGTTTGAATTTGGAGTGGGTTGAATCGGAGAAGACAACGGGTGCCAACCAAAGCACAGGAAATTGAATTCACTCCGGCCGCCGCCAAGGCCGGTCCGGCCCGCATCTTGATCGCGGACGACCAGGCCGACGTGCGCGAAGCCCTGCGCCTGCTCCTGAAGGCCGAGGGCTACGCGATTGAGACCGTCAGCAACCCGGCTGCGGCACTGGAATCAGTCCAGAGCGGCGAGTTTGACGTAATGCTGATGGACCTGAACTACCAGCGCGACACCACGTCCGGACAGGAAGGCATGGAGCTGCTGAGCCGGGTGCAATCGGCGGACAGCCGGCTTCCCATCGTGGTGATGACCGCCTGGGGTAGCGTTGAACTTGCGGTGGAAGCCATGCGCCGCGGCGCGCGCGACTTCATCCAGAAACCCTGGGACAATCCCCGGCTGCTCACCATCCTTCGCACGCAGGTTGATCTGTATCGCGCCATGCGCCGGGCGGAACGCCTGGAAGCGGAAAACAGTTTGCTCCGCGCGCAGAACCGTCCCACGTTTATCGCTGAGTCCAACGCCATGCAGCCCTTGCTTACGCTGATCAGCCGCATCGGCCCCAGTGACGCCAACGTGCTCATCACCGGCGAGCATGGGACCGGCAAAGAGGTGGTCGCGCAGACGCTGCATGCGCTGTCTTCCCGTTCCGGAAGACCCATGATCACCGTGAACACCGGGGGCTTGCCGGAAGGCACGTTTGAAAGCGAACTGTTCGGGCACGTGAAAGGCGCCTTCACTGACGCGCGGGCGGACCGCGTTGGCCGCTTCGAACTGGCCGACCACGGCACGCTGTTTCTCGATGAGATCGCCAACGTCCCGCTCAAGCAGCAGGCCAAACTGCTGCGCGTGCTGGAAATCGGAGAAATGGAGCGCGTGGGTTCGTCCAAGACCCACAAGGTTGACGTGCGCGTGGTCTCCGCGACCAATGCTGACCTCAAGCTGGAATGCGCCGAGGGCCGCTTCCGTTCCGACCTCCTCTTCCGCCTCAACACCGTGGAGCTGCATATTCCGCCTTTGCGCGAGCGCAAGGAAGACATTCCTCTGCTGGCGGCGCACTTTCTCAAACTCTATGCCCAGCGTTATCGCAAGCCGCTCAAGAGTTTTGAGCCGGCCGTGCTGCAGAAACTGATGGAGCATCCCTGGCCCGGCAACGTGCGCGAGCTTGACCACGCCATTGAACGCGCGGTGCTGATGAGCGTGGGCGACCAGGTGCTCCCCGGCGACCTGGGCCTGGAAGCCGAGCGCGCGGGATCGGCCAAAATAGAAGATATGGGCCTGGAAGAAGTAGAATGCCTGCTCATCCGCAAAGCGCTCACGCGTCATGCAGGCAACATCAGCCATGCAGCCGAGGCGCTTGGTTTGAGCCGAAGCGCCCTGTATCGCCGCATGCAAAAGTATGGCCTCTGATCCGCAGTTCGAATCCATCTCCGTCACCGGTCCTCCCCGGCCGCCGGCAAAACAGAGGCTGAAATTTGATACCCGTATGACTCTGATGGCGCTGCTCATCAGCATCCCCGGTGTGCTGGTGGCGGAACTGCTGTTGTGGTTCGGCAGCCATTCCCTGGAGCTTAAGTGGACCATCACGTTGTTCATCGTCGTGGGATGGCTGCTTGGGACCTCTGCCCTGCACGGCCAGGTGATCCGTCCGCTGCAAACTTTGTCCAACATGGTGGCCGCCATTCGCGAAGAAGATTTTTCCTTCCGCCTGCGCGGCGGCAGCCGGGAAGATTCACTCGCTGACCTGATCTTTGAAATCAACGCGCTGGCCAACCGCCTGCAAGTGGAAAAAGTCAGCTCTCTGGAAGCCACCGCCCTGCTGAAAAAAGTGATGATGGAAATTGACGTTGCGGTCTTCACTTTTGATCAGCAACAACGGCTGCGGATTGTGAACCGCGCCGGCGAACAGCTCATGGGCCGGATCGCCCCGCGCATGTTAGGACTCACCGCCGATGAGCTCGGTCTCCAGGAATTTCTCAACTCGCCGGGGCCGCAGACGCTGCAAATGACTTTCCCCGGCAAGCACGGCCGCTGGGCCATTAGCCAGACGTCATTTCGCGAGAACGGCGTTCCGCACCAGTTGCTGATCGTCTCTGACCTGAGCCGCGCGCTGCGCGAAGAGGAGCGTCAGGCGTGGCAGCGTCTGATCCGCGTCCTGGGGCATGAGCTGAACAATTCGCTGGCGCCCATCAAGTCCATCGTCGGCACGCTGGCGTCGCTCACCGCGCGCGCCGGTCTGCCCGCGGAAGTTGGCCAGGACATGCAGCAGGGGCTGAAGGTGATTGAAAACCGTGTGGAGTCGCTCAACCGTTTCATGCAGGCGTACACCCAACTTGCGCGTATGCCCGCGCCCACGCGCAGCAGGATTGAAATCGGCCCGCTGGTGGCGCTGGTAGCGTCGCTGGAGCGGCGGTTGCCGGTGCGCGTTCTGGAAGGCCCCACGGTGATGATTGACGCCGACCCCGACCAACTCCAGCAAGTCCTCATCAACCTGGTGCGCAACGCCGTGGACGCCTCGCTGGACCCGTCGCTAAAGCATCCCGGTTCGGTCGAAGTGGGCTGGCGGACCAACGCCCGCAGCGTTGAGGTCTTTATCCGCGACGAAGGCCTGGGTCTGTTGAACAGCGACAACCTCTTCGTCCCGTTCTTTACCACCACGCACGGCGGCAGCGGCATTGGACTGATCCTGAGCCGGCAAATTGCGGAAGCCCACGGTGGCGTGCTTCAACTTACAAACCGCACCGACCGCACGGGTTGCGAGGCGGTGATCGCCTTGCCGGTGTCGTACGCGCCCTACTAGATACCGCGCCGCGCGCGAACGCGCTATGATGTTGTCTACCGCTCATGGAACAAGACCTTCACAATCTGAAAGAC
>JBGPLR010000353.1:0-4361 GCA_041486545.1 Terriglobia bacterium | reverse complement strand
TCTCAGGTAAGCGCCTTATCGGCCTACAATAAGTCCACTTCCCCCAAGACAACGCTTCGTCAGCAAGGAAAGAAGCACAGATGCGCGCCCGAACCAGCCCCTTGGCTTGGCAGTTTCTGCTCATTGGCGGAGATGCCGGACTCTACAAAACGATCACAGCTGCCATCCAGGCCTTTGGCGGCAACGTGGAAGCCGTGTCCAGCGCGGACGCCGCCCGGACTCTGTTGACGCGCCGCAAACTGGACGGCCTGTTTGTGGACATGACGCTCCGCGGGGCGCTGGAGCTGCTCTATGGCGTCCGCCGGAGCGGTTCCAACCGCAATTCCATTGTGATGGCATGCGCTGAGCCCGGGGACGAAGCCAATCCAGTCCTGCGCCTTCTGGCCAATTTCGTCTTGTGCGAGCCGTTGGCCGCCTATCAGGTGAAAGACACCCTGGACGCGGCGCTGCCCTTGATCGCTGCCGAGCGCGCCCGTTATCTGCGGTATCCGGTGAGCTTGCCCGTGGTGCTCAAGATCCAGGAACAGGCGCAACGGGCCATTACCGCCAATATCAGCAGGAACGGAATGGCGGTGCGCAGCACCGGCAGTTTGGCTCCTGGGGCTTACGTCCAATTTGTTCTGGAACTTCCCACGCAGCAGATCATTCGCGGCGATGGCGAGGTTGCTTGGTCAAAAGACTCCGGGGAGATGGGAATTGAATTCCAGCTGGCGGAAGAGGCCAAGCAAAGTCTGTGGAAGCTGATAGGCCAAAACCAGCCTGAGTAACGGCCCCGAATGCGGCGTCAAGCGGCGCCGGTCTTACCCGTCCAATCGCCCAGCAAATCAACTTCGCCTCCGGGCGTGATCATCTCCCGCGACGGCTGGAAAGTAAACGTCTCGTCTCTGCGCAGGTAAGGGCAGATCAGGCTCCAGGTCTCAAATCCGCCGCCGGAGACCGTGATCACGATGGCTTCATTGGCGTTCTCCGCCAGCGGTCCCCAGCCTTGGCCTTCCAGCTTGACCGCCGAAGCGGTCTCGTCCACGTACACGTCATTGATGGTCAGGATGGCTGCGGCATTCTTTTCTTTGGCCACGTCCATCATTTCGGAATAAATCTCCTCGCGTTCGTCTTCGTCGTGGAAATCCAGATCAAAGATAAGGTTCTCGCCGGGAGTGATGACCACCGCGGCCGGGTTGAGGTGGCCTTGATGCTGGAGCGATTGCTGGCTCTCATGCAACAGCTCGTAAGCCAGGGTTTTGAGATCGGTCATAAGCAGGCGGTCTCCGAACGCAGAATGTCTCGCAAATTTTCTCGGCGACGGACGAGCCGCGCGCGCGCGCCTTCCACCAGCACCTCAGCGGCACGCAAGCGAGTATTGTAATTCGAAGCCAGCGACATGCCGTACGCGCCTGCATCCAGAACACAAAGATAGTCGCCCGGGCCGGCGGCGGGTAAGTCGGCATCGCGAGCAAGGAAGTCTCCGGTCTCGCAGATGGGACCGGCAACGTCAGTGCGGACCACCTCCGGCTCCGGCTTCCGCAAATTGACCGGGACAATCTCATGCTTTGCTCCGTACAGCGAAGGCCGGATCAGGTCATTCATGGCCGCGTCAACGATGGTGAAGCGCTTGTTGCCGTTTTGCTTCTGATACAGGACGCGCGTTAGCAGCACACCCGCAGGCCCAATGATGGAACGTCCTGGCTCCAGCAGCAGGTGGGGAGCGGATTTTCCCAGTTTCTTGAGCGGCGCGATGACGGCCTCCGCGTAACTGCGGGCATGATCAGCAAAGTCTTGTGGCAGCGAGCTATGGTAGGAGATGCCCAGGCCCCCGCCGGCGTCCAGGAGCCGGATGGCGTGACCGTCCGCCGTGAGTTGTTCAATCAGCTCTACCGCCCGCTCCACGGCTAGACGAAAGGGCGAGACATCGGTGATCTGCGATCCAATGTGCAGGCTTACCCCGGCGACGCGCAGATACTTCTGCGCCGCAGCTTGCCGGTAAAGCTCCCGGGCCGAGCCCATGGGTACGCCGAACTTGTGTTCACGCAGTCCGGTGGATATATAAGGATGGGTTTCCGCCGGGACGTCAGGGTTCACTCGGAAAGCGACGTTGGCGGTCTTGCGCAGCTGGGCGGCACACGCGGCAAGCAACTCCAACTCTCCTTCACTTTCGACATTGAAGAGCAGGATCCCCGCGCGCAGGGCTTGTTTCAGTTCTTCCGCGGTCTTGCCCACGCCGGAGAAAACAATCTTTTTGAGCGCCGCTTTGCGGGCCAGACGCACGCGCTCAAGTTCGCCGCCGGAAACAATGTCAAATCCCGCGCCCATTCCAGCCAGCAGCCGAAGAATACTTAAGTTGGAATTGGCTTTAACCGAATAGCAAAGCGTGTGCGGCGTGCCGCGAAAGGCCCGGTCCAGCGTTGTGTAGCGCTCGCGCATGGCCGTAGCGGAGTAGACGTAGAGCGGCGTCCCGTATTTTTCCGCTAGCGAGCCGAGCGGAACACGTTCGCAATGCAGATCGGCTTTTTTGTACCAAAAACCCGGAGGCCGCGTAAACATGAGATGGGGGATTGTAACAAACCAGCACTTAGCAATTAGCACTTAGCAATTAGCCAAATTCTCCCAGCGTCCCAATGAGCGTCGTACGAGAGAACATCGAAACCAAACACGGGACAGGTCATCTGGAAGGGTCGAGCAAGATATCAAAGACTTGGGGCTAATGGCTAAGTGCTAAAGGCTGGTTCTATTTCACCTTCACCACCACCAGCGTCTGATCGTCAAAGACGGGAGCGCCGGCGGCGAAGGCGTCAGCGGCCTGGAAGATGGCGTCCACAACCTCCTGCGCGCTGGCGTCGCGAAGGGACAGCTTGTCTATGACATGCTCCAGGCGGACGCGGCCGAACTGCTCGTCTTTCGTGTTGCTGGCGTCTACAATGCCGTCACTGAAGAAGACGAAGATCTCGCCCGGCGCGGCGTGGATGGTGACTTCGTCGTAAGCGGCGTCAGGGAACATGCCCAGCGGCAGTCCGGCGGCCTCAATCATGTGCGAGTGTCCCTGGCGGCAGTAGATAGGGCGGGGCAGTCCGGAGTTGGCCACGCGCATGATGCGCCGCTCGTCGTCCCAAAGCGCGCAGCACAGGACCACGTAGTTGGCGTCCAGACGGCGCTGGTTGAGTGCGCCGTTCACCGAACTGAGCATCTGCGCGGGCGAAGGCTCGCTGGGCGCCAGGCTGCGGATGATGCCGCTGACCAGCGCAGCGTACAGCGCGGCGGGCGCGCCTTTGCCGCTGACGTCGCTCACGATGACGCAGGCGCGGGGCGGCTTGTAGTCCAGGAAGTCATACATGTCCCCGCCAATGGCATGGGCGGGGTTAAAGCGGGAAGCAACTTCCGCCGACTGCAGAGTGGGACACACCGGCGGCAACAAGTGGTGCTGGACTTCACGCGCCATGGCCAGGTCGCGTTCCATGCGCTGCTCTTCGCGCGCCAGGCGTTCATACAACGTGGCGTTTTCCACGGCGATGGCAATTTGCGCCGCCAGAGTCACCATGGTGCGGACGTGCTCGTCATTGAAATAGTTGCGCCGGGTGTGCTCCAGGTCCAACACTCCGATGACCTTGTCTTTGTACACCAGCGGCACGCAAAGCTCAGAGCGCGTTTCCGGATTCACCTTGATGTAACGCGGATCTTTGTTGACATCCGGGGCCAGGACCGGCTTCTTCAGCTCTGCCGCAGCGCCTACCAGGCCCTTGGCCAACGGGATGTCATGCTTAAGCTGAATGCTCTCTTTGAAACGCACCGAAAAACGGTGGACCAGTTTCTCCCGGCTTTCATCCAGCAGCAGGATCGAGAACATCTGGTAATCAATCACCTTAATCAGCAGGTCGCCGACACGTTTGAGCAACTGGTCCAGGTTGAGGATGGACGTCAAGTCGCGGCTGATGTCGTTGAGCAAGGCCAGAGTGCCGGCCTGGCGCACGATGCGCGTGTAGAGACGGGCGTTTTCCAGGCTGATGGCGATACGCGACGCGATCAGCGTAAGCAGGCGCGAATGTTCTTCCTTGAAGTAGCCGCGTTCGCGGGCCTCCAGGTCAATCACGCCGATCACCTTGTTCTTGGTGATCAATGGCACCGCCAGCTCAGAGCGGACGCGCGGGACGGCTTCAATGTAGTTGGTCTCTTTGCTGACGTCGTCCACCAGGATGGCGCGCCTTTCCTCCACGGCGCGGCCGGTGACGCCTTCGCCCACTTTCACCCGGATCCGTTCGGCGACTTCCGGCAGGTGCCCGATCTGGAAACGGAAATACAGTTCCTGGCGGCGCTCATTGAGCAGAAGGATGGAGAAGATTTCATAGTCAATAACGCGCTTCACCACCTCGGCG
>JBGPLR010000352.1:0-4382 GCA_041486545.1 Terriglobia bacterium | reverse complement strand
GGATTGCACCTGCCAGTTGGTGCAATTCGGAAGTAGCTGGAACATCGAAAACCTTGGCGGCGGAGCGAAAGCCCCCGAACCAAAGGAGAAGGAATGGAATCGCCCCCAGAATACCCGTGGCCGCTATTTCTACGATGAAGAGGTTGTCCACTACCCCGTGACCCATTGCTTCCAGAGCCGGAAAACTCTCGTTCAGTGGACCAATCCCGAATAGCCAGTGCTGACGGAAGTATTGCAAGGCAATTTGATATGACTCGAGCCTGCCCAAAAATGTGTCCGACCGTAAGGCGATAATGGGCTGAACGACGATATCCCAGATGAGATAGGTCGCACAAATTGCCAGCAGCGCGACACTGATATAATAAATCAGCGAAACAATGCGGTTGCGACTCTTCGGCCTCATTGCAAAGGCCAGTGCGATTGGAAGGGAAAGCGCCAGCGCTACCCATCCTCCACGAACCTGGCCGATGATCAACCCTCCCAGTAACAGCATCAAAAGAGTAGTGGCAAGGCGTCGTGAGATACCCAGCAGCTTTGGGTAGGCGATCGAGACAACTACAGGCGCAAGGCCGGCAAGCAGCCAGCTGCCCATAGAGTGAAAGCTTAAGTTGAACGCGGTGCACCGCGGCGTATTCAGGATCGGAAGGAGCGGCGCGTTGCAGCGCACAAACTCCTGTGGAAATGTATTGGGGAAGAAGCCCCCGATGATGGTCACCACGGCGGTGGCAGAGGCGCTCCACACCATGAGTCGAAATACCTTTTTGAGCTTGTAAACATCGGAAACAAGCGCCAAGACGATAAGGAAGGTAAGCGCATAGCCAATGCGGGTAATCAGGAAGCGCATGGTGGCGTCCGAGTACGGTGTTACAAGCGCCGAAATGACCGTGGCCATAACCAGCCAGCTCAACAAAAAGAACTTTGAGCCATACACGGGATTCGCCACCTGTTCCTTTTGAATTGCCAGGACGCGTCGCACGACCAGGCTAAGCACAATCGTTACTAGAAGAATGTTGGTCAGCGAAATGGTCGCAAATGAGGTATCAAAACTCTCATTCGTCAGAGGGAAAGTTAGAATGAAAAGGTATAAACCTCTCTCCGGCTTCGCGGCCACCCAAGCGATCAGAAGAAATCCCACGAGCACACCCACTGCCAGCAGCAAGCTGCCGCCGAACGGGTGGGTAAGACCGCGCGAAACGGCCAGAACAAATTCCACAAACAGCCACACTCCCAGCGCGGCCAGTAGAGGCCCCGCGAGCATGTAGAACAAGCGCCGCTGCAATATGGAAGTGTTTTGCATGATCTGAACCGGCAAGAAGAAATCTTCTTTCATTGTCGGAAAAGCCGCCGTTGGCATTGAGTCCTAATTGGACTCAATTCTGTTGTGAGGGTGGCTCCCCTTCCTTGTGCGGGTCCGCCTGAGCCCGCTTCCAATGCTGGGCAGAGAGGACGTATCGCGAAAACCCGTTGCCCTTCCAAAATGCGATGTGAGGTTTGACCGCCGAGGCGATTTCCTGAAGCAACTGCCTTGTCGGATCTTGCGGATCTACCCTGGTCCAGGCAGAGCTCCCAACGACCCAAGCCACGGCAAATGCGAACCCCAGCATCGTACTGACAAACATGATCATCAGCCGCCGTGGCGCCATCTTTCTCTCCGGCACCTCAGGTGAATCGAGCACCCGCACGCTGGGGGTTTCTTTGGCCTCCTGCACCTTGGCGAGTTCGTATTGTTTGGTCAGCGCCTCGTACACGGTTTCCTGGATTTGAGAGCGCCGATAGAGATCCATATAGGTGAAGCCCAAAAGCGGCAGCTCCCGCAGGGATGGGTACAATAATCCGTCTGCCTGACTGGGGTTACTCACGGCCTTCGATCCCTTGCCCCCGAGCTTCTGGAGTTGTGAACGGAGTTCGGCGACGCGGGCACTAGCCGCGCGAACCCGGACATTTTCGCCAGTATAGATTTGTTGCAGGGCTCTCAGTTCCGATTCGTTGACGATGAATTGGGCCTGCAAGGTCGCCGCAGCGTCGACCATGGCGCGCGTCTGATCCTTTACGTCGAATGTGGCGTTTTTGCTGGAGAACTCGCTCAGTTGCCGGGCAGCTTCATCAAGGTCCTGCTTGACCTGCTTCAGTTGCCCTTCGATGAAGACTCTTTCGCGGTGTGCCGCAGAGGTGTTCAACTCAGTCACAAGGCGGTCAAGCTCCTCCACATAGGCGCGAGCCATGGCCGCTGACCGTTGCGGACTACGGTCGGTTACCGTTACGATGATGATCCCTGCCCGACGATCCTCTGTGACTTCGGTGTTTTCCTCGAGTTTTGCCCGAGTATCCACCATCAGATTCGAGCCATAGACCTTTTTCAAATCGAATCGTCCAATCAGGCGATCTTGGACCGTGCGGCTGCGCAGGATGCCGATGAAGAGCGCGCCGGTGCTTTTCATCGGCAGCATATCCAGTGCCTGAGTAGCCGCCTCTGTCATACTAGCCATGGTCGTCAGAGTGGAGAGAGAACCACCCGCCGTGATGTCAGGAGGCATCAGGCGCGCCGAGGACTGGTACTGTTTGGGGGTTAGAAACGCCACCAGGGTCCCCAAAACCAGGCCCGCAATACTTGCGCGAGACAGAAAACGACGCTTCGCCCAGAGATAGCGCACAGTTGCCACACCCCAGCCGGGTTCGTCCGGCACGGTCGCATGTTCCTGAGGAAGCTGCTCAGTCGTTTTGGTCACATCCTGCATGGAATACCTCCGCCATTCCCCTGAGTTTCTGCAACATTGATCCCTAGCCCCGCTCCACGTTTTAGAGGAATCCCTGTCTCGATCTGCTCCTCCAGCATCTCCTGTATCAGGGCGATGACGCGGCCAGTGGAGTTCCCGTCGTCGGCATAGCACTGCGCACGCACGAATTCGTGTTTGGCCTTCATCCATTCCCGGCGGAAGCGATCGTCTTCGAAGTACAGCTTCAGCAAGCGCGAGAGGTCGTCGGCGCTGGTGGCCGACTTAACGAACGAGGAAGCAAACAAATCGGAGTACCCACGGCCGTTTGGATCCACGGTGATGGCAGGACGGCCGATTAGGGCGGCTTCAATGACCCCGGTCGAACCGACGCTGACAACGATGTCGCTTGTGAATAGCAATTCCGGCAAGGTGCACTTGCGGAAGACAGGCACCTTTCCCATCCCATGCGCGCGGAGAACGTTGCGGACGGGATGTTCGTGTCCATCATGCGGATGGAGCTTCACGATCAGCTGGTATCCCAGGCGCCTGACGGTTTCGCAGACCAAGTTGCAGACGGCGTCGGATTCCTGCGCGCTCAGGATCGAGGAGACGAACAGCACGATTGGTACCGCCGAGTCGAGTCCCAGTCGTTGACTTGTTCTGCGTTTGTCGTAGAACCGCTCGGGCTGCGCCATAAAATCCCACCGGGGCGCGCCCGTGACGCGGATTAACTCCTCCGGCCAGTTGCTCTGGATCAAAGCGTCACGCGCGGCCGTGCCGTACACAGCCATCCGATCAGGAAAAGGCCAGACATCGGAGCGAGAATAATTCAGGTCGACGTCCTCGCGCCCCGGTGTTCCTGCGGCGTGACCAACCGTAACACTGCCATGTTGGAGCGAGAGCGTGCGCACTCTATGCTGCCGCGCCACGTGAATGAACACCTTGCCGACTGCGCTACTCTCCAACCCGTGGAGCAGAAGTGCCGGCCGCTCCCGCCGCATTAATACCTCCGCCGCGTCGAGCCCGGCCATGAATTCAATCAGGGCGGTCGAGAAGAACGCTTCAAAGCGCGGCTTCAGCAGAGGCGCGCAATCGAGGCCGTTGTAGTGAAGCAACTCCCGCAACTGCTGCGACTTGCGAAGCCTCCGCCACTGGTTGCGAACGTTGCGGCAGTCACGCATCACGCGCGAGAGCGACGCCGTCGCCTCAATCGGCTCAAACCACCAACCAGATCGCGCCTTTTGCAGCGGGTGGTGCATGCTGTGGTTGAACTTGTGCATATGGACAGAAAAAACGAACCGGAATTGCCCAGCCAGCGCATCGACAATCGTCTGGTAGTGCCGCTCACCGATTTTCAGCCGGCCGGTCTTGAGGTCGAGCACGGGCTCCCAGTCATCGCGGGAAACGATGAGGATCGTCGGTCCGGATACCTTTTTCGCGCGCCCCTGAATCGCCCGGAGGAGGCGCTCTTGAAAGCGAAACAAGAGCTTCCGCCCGACGAAACGCAGCCAGTAACCGGCGGAGAGTGCGCGCAGGCGAGCATAGGCTTTCACCTTGTGCAGCTTGCGTCCGGGCACGTGAACCGAGGCGATGCCCGACTTTCGGCAGCAGATTTCCACGGCTGTGTTGAAAACGTCCTCGGGCTCGAGGGAAACCACCTGCTGCGGC
>JBGPLR010000351.1:0-4384 GCA_041486545.1 Terriglobia bacterium | reverse complement strand
CTGACCCGCAAAGACGGCAGCAAGGTTGAAGGCTACATCTTTGATCGCCGGACGGGGAAAACGCTGGGCGATTCGGTGGTCCGGCTGTATCCCAAAGACTCGGGCGAAAAACTCTCCGTGCCCTATTCCGACATTGCTGCGCTGGCTTTTACCGGACGCGACACCGCCGCCGGCAAAAGCTGGGAAGCCTGGGTGAAGAAATACTGGGCCAAGAAAGCCGCCGGCGAACAAGACATCCAGATCAAGCCGGAGAGTCTGGAGTAGATTTTTCTTTATCCCGAAGCGAAGCGAGGGACCCCTATGGACTGCATAGCTCTTGGGGGAGATTCGAAGATATGCAGCACGCCGCCCAAGTTATGCCGAGAGCGTCTTAATGAATGTGTTTATCTTAGGAGCAGGGGCTTCAGTACATGCCGGCTATCCTCTCTGCAATCGACTGACGCCCGCTCTTAAAGAGTGGACAATTAAGAGCGACGAAGCAAAGCAGCATTTTGGAGGCCTGATTGAAGCGCTAGAAGAAAAGGGAGATATAGGGAATCTTGAAGTGCTTCTTACTGACATCGTTGAGGGCAATATCGACTTTCCGGGATGGGGAAATTTCCGTGGCCGCTTGGAGTACGCAATTAGACATTATTTTAGGCACATCAGACTCTCGCAAGCCGCGAAAGGCTATGAGGACTTCGCAAAGTATCACGTGAAGCCGGGGGACGTGATTTTAACCTTCAATTATGATGTGGCGTCAGAAAGAGAGCTCAAGCTTGCGGGCAGGTTTCAGATCGGAAATGGCTACGGATTCGAGATCGGTCGAGACTTCACTCCCAGCTCTCAAGTAAGAGTTCTTAAGTTGCACGGCAGCGCAAACTGGATCGCATCCATTCTCGGAGGAGTCGGCCCTGGGTCTTTTTGTGCAGTCGGTAACGATCTATCACTGGGGCTACGTCCTGTCATTCCCACCGACGAACTAGAATTCCTCGGGTACGATGGGATCTGCGATCCCTGTTTCACTGTTGGGGGTGGTTTCTTAACTCCTGTAATCTTGCCGACACTGTCCAAGGAGTTTTATTTCAAAACCAGCTTAGGAATTGAATGGCAGGACTTTTGGGATTCACTTTGGACTCAAGCTAAGGTGGCCTTAGAGCAAGCTGAGAACATGTTCCTGCTCGGCTACAGTATGCCCCTAGCCGATAAGCGAGCAAGAGAATTGATTCTGCTTAATTCAAGGAAAGATGCCAGCATCACAATTTGCTGCTGCGAAAGCAATAGCTACCTCTGTGAGCAATTTCGAGATGCAGGGTTTCGGGAGATTGTATCGTTGGAGAATATCAGGTTCGAAGAATGGGCAGCGGACAATGCCATCTGATGCGGACAACCAGAGCAGCCCGTAGCTTGGAGGCAATTCCTGTGAAAAAACAAAACCGTAGGGGGCCCGCTCCAAAGAAGAAGAATGGCACGCACTCGAAGGCGACACCTGACGTGCGTAAGAAGAATGAGTCAGTTAGCGAGGTTGAAGAACAGCTCAGGCTCGGAAGGAAGATAATGAAAGAATATCGAGAGGTCTTTGAGAGACTCGCAAAAGAATAACAACTGATCCTGAGGGCGCTCTTGCGGGCCATAGGGTTCCCTCACTTCGTTCGGGATAAAGAAACAAAGGCCATGAAAGCTTTCATCACAGGAGCCACGGGATTTGTCGGGAGCCACGTTGCTCGCGCGTTGGCTGACCAGGGCGCGGACTTGCGTCTCCTCGTCCGTCCAACAAGCAAACTGGACAATCTTGCCGGCCTCAATGCTGAGACCGTGGTCGGCGACCTGCGTGAGCCGGCGTCACTCAAGCGGGCCATGCAAGGCTGCGAGTTCGTATTTCACGTTGCCGCCGACTATCGCATATGGGTGCGCGATCCGGAAGAGATGTACAAAGCCAACGTGGAAGGCACCAAGGCCGTGATCCAGGCCGCGCAGGAATGTGGCGCGCGCCGCGTGGTCTATTGCAGTTCTGTGGCGACCATGGGGTTCAAGGCCAGCGGCGAGATTGTGAATGAATCCACGCCGGTTTCGCTGGATGACATGGTGGGGCCATACAAGCGGTCAAAATTCATGGCGGAACAGATAGCGGTGGAAGCCGGACGCCGCGGCGGCAATGTGGTGGTGGTGAATCCTACAACGCCCATCGGCGAGCAGGACATCAAGCCCACGCCCACGGGCCGCATCGTGGTTGATTTTCTCAAACGCAAGTTTCCCGCCTACGTGGACACCGGGCTGAACCTGGCGGACGTGAAAGAAGTCGCACGCGGTCATTTGTTGGCGATGGAGAAAGCCAGGCCGGGCGAGCGCTACATCCTGGGTGGCGAGAACCTCACGCTCAAGCAGATACTGGACAAGCTGGCTGCGTTGACCGGCCTGCCGTCGCCGACGATGAAAGTTCCGCACGCGGTGGCCATGGGATTTGCGGCGCTGGACCAGTTTTTCGTCGGAACCGTAATGGGCAAAGAGCCGCGGGCCACGATTGACGCAGTGAAGATGGGACGCAAGATCATGTTTGCGTCGTCAGCCAAGGCGGAGCGCGAGCTCGGCTACAAGGTTGTTCCGGTGGAAGATGCGCTGCGCCGGGCGATTGACTGGTTCCAGGCGCACGGATACGTGCAGGCGGTGCCGCAGGCTGCGGCGGTGCGCGCATGAGCTGCCGGGTAGCCATTGTCGCCGCGATGGAGCGGGAGTTGAAGCCTCTCATCCACGACTGGCCCCTGAATATTCTGACGGTCGGCGGCAAGCCGCTAGTCTGCTACGCAAAAGGTGACACGGTGGCCGTGATCAGCGGCATGGGCAGCAAGCGCGCGGAGCAGGCCGCGCGAGCGGTGGTGGAACGCTACCAGCCGCAGATTCTGGTTTCCGCGGGTGTGGCCGGTGCGTTGATCCGCAGTCTGAAGGTTGGCAACGTGGTCCTGCCCAACGTGATTGTGGATGGCGCCACGGGCATTGAATATCGCTGCGCTGTGGGCGGACAGGTGATTGGCGGCGGCGTGCTGGTGAGCACGTTTGAAATCGCCGGCAAGGCATCCAAGGCGGAGCTGGTGGAATGCTTCCACGCGCTGCTGGTGGATATGGAAGCGGCCGGCGTCGCCAAGGTGGCGATGGAGAAGGAAGTGGGCTTCCGCTGCGTGAAGGCCATCTCCGACGAATATGATTTTGCCATGCCTCCGCTGGGCCGCTTTGTGGGCGCGGATGGGAATTTCCAAACGGGCAAGTTTGCCCGCTGGGTTGCGGTGCGGCCGCAGTACTGGCCGGCGACGCTGGCCCTGGGCCGCAACACGCGCCGGGCCGTTCGCGCGCTGTGCGGGTGGCTGGGCAAGAACCTGGACGGCCTGCAGGCAGCCAAAGTTGTTACACTGGATGGAGAGTTCTCCAACGGGCGGCACTGAATGTCAACGTTGACCAAGCCGGAATTGGGCAGGCAGGGAAGTATTCCCTCCACCATGCAAGCTGCGGTGTATCGCGGCAAGAATGACGTCCGCCTGGAGACGGTGCCGGTGCCGGAGATCGGACGCGGAGAAGTGCTGGTCCGCGTGCATACCTGCGGGATCTGCGGTACGGACTTAAAGAAGATTGCGACCGGATCGCACTCCGCGCCGCGCATTTTTGGACATGAAACCGCCGGGCAGATTGTCGCCACCGGCGCGGGCGTGGAGAATTTCAAGATCGGCGACCGGGTAATGGTGTTCCATCACATCCCCTGCGGCGAGTGTTATTACTGCCGCCATAAAGTTTTCGCGCAGTGTCCGGTCTACAAGAAGGTGGGCGCCACGGCGGGTTTTGAGCCCAGTGGCGGCGGTTTTGCCGAGTACGTCCGGGCCATGGATTGGATCGTCCGCAAAGGCGTGGTGAAGATTCCTGACGGCGTTTCCTACGAGCAGGCGTCGTTCATTGAACCGGTAAACACCTGCATGAAGGCCATGGAAGCCCTGCGTCTGCAGAGCGGCGAAACCGTGCTGGTCATCGGGCAAGGCCCCATTGGGATCATGCTGGCGGTGCTGGCGGGGCGGGCGGGTGCGACCGTGGTAACTTCCGATTTGTATCCCCAACGCCTTAAAATGAGTGAGGCATTCGGATTGCGGCACAACTTGAACGCGTCGTCCGCTGACCCCATGGATCGCGTGCGGGAATTGACTGACGGCCGAGGCGCGGACGCGGTCATCCTGGCGACGGCAGGGAACAGCCTGGTTCGTTCGGCGATTGACGCCGCGAGGCCCGGCGGGCGCGTGATGCTGTTTGCGCAAACGCAGCGCAGCGAAGTGCCCATTGATCCGTCAGCCGTTTGTGTGGACGAAAAGACGCTGCTGGGTTCGTACAGCGCGTCCGTGGACTTGCAGGACGAGAACGTGCGGCTGGTGTT
>JBGPLR010000350.1:0-4387 GCA_041486545.1 Terriglobia bacterium | reverse complement strand
CGCTACAGCATGACCGACCCGCGGCGCGCTGACATGCAAAAGGAAATGTCAGAGTTATACAAGCGCGAAGGCGTCAATCCCATCGGCGGTTGCTTCCCCATGTTGCTGCAGATGCCGTTTCTGATTGCGTTTTACTCCATGCTGGGCAACGCCACGGAGCTGCGCCATGCCAACTGGCTCTGGATCACCGACCTTTCGTCTCCTGATCCCATTCACCTGCTGCCGATTATCATTGTCATCACCATGTTCTTGACGCAAAAAACCATGCCCCAGGCCGGCATGGATCCGGCGCAGCAGAAGATTTTGAACGTGATGGGGCCCCTGATGCTCGGCTATATCAGCTGGTTCCTGGCATCGGGTTTATGCGTGTACTGGGCCATCAGCAATTTGCTCGGATACGTTCAGCAGACCGTGATTAACCGTTCTGAGCTGGGCCAGCAAGTGCGCAAGGGCATGGAACGCCGGGCCACGCGCAAGCGATGATTTTCTAGGGATGGCTTGAAAAACGCCGGCATTAAAGATGCCGGCACAAATTTGCGGCAGGGAAGAACTGTTCATGCTTCAAGACAAGATCGCCACGGCGAAAAAGATCGACACTCTGTTGAAGAACATCATCGCTTCCGGCGCTTTCCGCCTGAAGTATCGCATCACCGTCAACCCTCCGGTCGTCGAAGGCCTGGAAGCGCCGGAGATCCTGGTGGAATTTGCCGGGCCGGACAGTGACCTGGTGCTGGAGCGCGGTGGTGAACTGCTGCGTTCCTTTGAAACCGTGGTCCATGAAGCGCTGCATCTGCATGGCGAAGAGCACGGCAAAATTTCCTTTGACTGCAAGGGCTACCGTGCTGCCCGCCAGCAAGAACTGAAAATGGCAGCCGACGTGGCGGCGGAAAAGGTCCTGCGCACCGGCATCCCCTACTCGTTTGCGCCCATGTCGTCCCGCGAGCGCCGTTTGATCCATCTGGCCTTCCGCGACCATGAATCCCTGACAACGGAGAGCGACGGCGAGGGCGGGCACCGTTTTGTTGTGCTTTATCCCAAAGACTACAAGCCGCCCAAGCCCAATCCCATGCGTCGGCGATAGGCGCTCCTTTCAGTTTAAAATCCCAAAGACAAACCCGCAGCTTCCGGCGGCGAGGCCGACTTGCGCGCCGAGCCACCTGCTACAAGTGCGGAAGAATTTGCTGGAAGAGAAGCTGCGTAAGCGGTTTGGAGCGGAGCGACAAAACCTATGTCCACCGACATAAACATGATCGGCGAAGTCCCCATCTTCGAACTGATGGACCAGGAAGAACGTGCAGCCCTGGCCCAGATGATGGACTGCCGCGACTTCCCCGAAGGCGCAACATTGTTTGACTTTGGCGATCCCGGCGGTGAAATCTTCATCCTGCGCAACGGCCGCGTTGAAGTTTTCCTGCTCGGCTCAGATGGCCAGAAGATTGTCCTCGCGGACAACGAGCATGGCGAAGTCGTAGGCGAGCTTTCTTTCTTAGACGGCGGTCCGCGCTCCGCCACGGCCGTCGCCAAGGAGCCCACCCAGGTCCTCACCATGCATCGCGAGCGCCTGCTGGAGTTCATCAATCAGCATCCCCACGCCGCCATAGACCCGCTCACAGTCGTTGGCCGCCGCCTGCGTGTCACCGACGAGCTTCTCCGCACCCAGGTCTCCCGCAACGTCAACGTGGAAGAACAAGAGCGCATGACCTTGGGCGTGCGCGTAGCGGACAAAGTCGCCAGCTTCGGCGGTTCCTGGACGTTCATTATTATTTTCGGCGTCATCATGTTGTTGTGGGTGGTTTTGAACACCGCGGCGCTGTTTCGCGACCACTTTGATCCTTACCCGTACATCTTGCTCAACCTGTTTCTCTCCATGACCGCCGCCATCCAGGCCCCGGTCATCATGATGTCGCAGAACCGGCAGTCTGCCAAAGACCGCCTCCAGGCTGACCTGGACTACCAAGTGAATCTCAAAGCTGAGTTGGAAGTTGCGGCGCTGAACCGCAAGGTTGACCATCTGCACGAACGCCTGGAAGAACAATGGGCCCGCCAGGACAATCATCGGCGATGAGCAGGCTGCGCACACCCAATGAACCTTGATGACACCATCGTCGCGATCGCCACGCCGCCCGGGCGCGGCGGCATCGGCGTGGTGCGTCTCTCCGGCCCGCAAGCGCGACCCGTCGCCGAAGGCATGTTGCGCCTGAAGCATGAGCTGGAACCCGGCCGCGCTTCTTTTTGCGAACTCATCGAACCCGACACCGGCGAACGCGTGGACGAAGCCGTGGTCACTTTCTTCGCCAAACCTCATTCTTATACCGCTGACGACGTGGTTGAAATCTCCGCGCACGGCTCGCCCGTGGTCTTGCGCCACATCGTGGAGCTGGCCACCGCCCGCGGCGCCCGTCTGGCGGAACCCGGCGAGTTCACCATGCGCGCTTTCCTCAACGGGCGCATTGATCTCACCCAGGCGGAAGCCGTCCGCGACCTGATCGAATCGCAAACCCTCTACCAGGCCAAAGTCGCCGCCCAGCAGCTTGAAGGTGCGCTGTCCAAGCGGCTGCAGCCGGTGAAGAAGAAGCTGGTGGACCTGGTCGCCGTCATGGAAGCGGGCATTGATTTTGCCGAAGACGACGTGGCTGTGCTTCCGTCAGAAGAAATCCGGCAGCGCATCAACGCCATTGAATCGCCGCTGGAGCAACTCCGCGCCAGCTTTGCTTATGGCAAGCTGGTGCATGAAGGGCTCACGCTGGCCATCGTCGGCCGGCCCAACGTGGGCAAGTCCAGTTTGTTCAACCGCCTGGTGGAACGCGAGCGCGCCATCGTGACCGCCACGCCCGGCACCACGCGCGACCTGGTCACGGAAACCGTGGCCCTGGGCGGCATTCCCATCAAACTGGTGGACACCGCCGGCATACGCCAGTCGAGCGACGAAGCCGAGAGCATCGGCATTCGCAAATCTTACGAGGCGCTCAGCGAAGCCGACATGGTGTTGGTGGTTCTGGACAGCACGCAGCCGCTTTCAGCCGGCGACCACGAACTGCTGCGCGTGTGCGAGGGCCGGCGAGCGGTGGCAGTCGCCAATAAAAGCGATTTGGCTGCCGCGTGGTCCTGGCAGCTCAGCGCCCGCAAAATCTTCCCCACGTCCGCTCTGACGGGCGAGGGTATTGACGCGCTGCGCGCGGAAATCCTGGCCCAAGTCTCCGGCCACTCCGGCGGCGAGCAGGAAACCGGCTTCCTCACCAACATCCGCCACCAGCGCCTGGTGGAAGAGTCCATTGCCAGCCTGGAAGCGGCCCGCGTGGCCGTCGACAGCAAGACCCCGCACGAGATGATCATGCTGGACCTGTACGGCGCTCTGCGCCCGCTGGACGCCATCACCGGCGAAACGACGACAGACGACATTCTGAATCTGATCTTCAGCAGTTTTTGTATCGGGAAGTAAGACTACTCATACGCCAGAGCAGCAATCGCGTCCTGGCGGGCCGCCAGCGTGCCAGGATAGAGTGCGCCGAGCAAAGCTGCTCCTACGGCAATTGCCGCAGCGATGGGCCACCATCCAGGAACAATCGCTTGCGGCAACGATGCCGGGACCAACTTGGCTAGCGACCATCGGCTGGCAAAGCTGAAAGCAATACCAAGAATGCTCCCGCCCAGGCCGAGAAAAAGCGCTTCCAGCAGAATGATCTTCAACACAAGAAATTTCGATGCGCCAAGAGACTTCAAGATTCCGATCTCACGCGTCCTCTGCTGGATGGCCATGTACATTGAGAGTGCGGCAACGGCGGCAGCAATCAGAACTGCAATTCCGATAATGACGTTGAGCAAGGGGCGGAGGAACGGTACGTTGTCCGCCGAGGTTAGAGATACCAACTCCTCCATCGCATAAATGTGGTAACCAGGCAAAACGTTATTGAGGGACTTGATGACGGCCGCTGTGTTGCTAGGTTCGTCCACCTTGAGATAGATTTGCGCGACTTTGCCGGTGGTTCCATCGAGTTCCTGCAGGACCTTCAAGGGTAAAAAGATGTGAGCTAGCTTGCCGGGTTCCACTACGCCAGCCACGTTCCAATCTTGATTGAGAAGATTTATTTTGCTTCCCGCGTGAACGTGTGTCTGCCGCGCGTAATAGGTATCTACGAGAATGTCATTCGGCTGTACAAAGCCGTGTCCTTCGCTGAAGACAAATCCGCCGCTGATTCTCTCAAAACTTGTCGGGTCAATTCCGGATGCCGTGGTCCAGCCAGAGACTAAGTGGCTCGCCACTCCGGCAACTCTGGTAACGTGAGGAAGCTGCTCCAGCCGCCCTACGAGCTTTTCTGACATATTGGATATGGCTAGCGACAAAATGCCAGAATCGGGTGACCGCACGATGATGTCCGCGCCAACGCCT
>JBGPLR010000349.1:0-4431 GCA_041486545.1 Terriglobia bacterium | reverse complement strand
CTGGTGCGCGCGCCACTCTTCGCGATAAGCAGCTTTGTCGGCGGCGATGCGGGCTTCCATGTTGCGGCGACGCTCCGTTTGGTCGGCGGCGCCGGACTGCAGCCGGGCGAGAAGCTGAGGAACGATCAGGCGCGAATCGCCCATTAGCCCGACCTTGGCCGGATAGTTCCGCCCGATGGCTTTGGGCGAAATATCAGCGTGGATGAGATTCTCCGGCACTGGACAACCGAAGCTGCCGGTAGGTATCTCGCCAAAGCTGACGCCGATGGCCAGCATGCAATCACAGTTGGCAAAGGCATTTTCCGCGGCGGGAACCGCGGCCCGGCTGAATCCCATTCCGGCGTGCAGCGGATGACTGCCGGGAAAAGCCGAAAGCCCTTGCAGCGTGGTGGAAACCGGCGCGCCCAGCAACTCAGCGATTTTGATCACGGATTCGGACACGTCCACCGCGCCCCAGCCGACAAAGATTCCCGGCGAGCGGGCTTGGCGAAGCAAACGCACGGCGGCGTCCAGTTCGCGGTCCACGGACACTGGCTCGGGCGCGTAGGGCGCAAACGCGGGCACGTCGTCCACCGCGTGCGAAAACAATTGTAGGTTGACGGGAATTTCAACCAGCACCGGCCCCGGCACTCCACTCACCGCGGTGCGGTAGGCTTCAAAGATCACCGGAACAATATCGCGATGTTCGGTCACCTTCCAGGAACGTTTGACAATGCCGTCCACCAGACGCTGCTGGTCAATTTCGTGTAACTGGAAACCGAAAGGAACATCGGTACGCGCTCCGCCGGTAATCACCAGCAGAGGAATGCCGTCCAGGTAGCATTCGCCAATCCCGCTCATGGCGTGGGTGACGCCGGCCGCGGGCACAATCACCAGGCAGCCGATCTGCCCGATGGATGTCCGGCTGACGGCGTCGGCGGCAAACGCGCCGCAACATTCGTGGGTGACCAGGATGGGCCGAATCTTTTCCGACTGGTTCAGTTCGTCGTAAAGCTCAGTGGTGTGGACGCCGGGAATCCCGAAGGTGTGCGAGACCGGCAGTTGCTCCAGCGCGTAGCGGGCCAGCCACGCGCCGGTTTTGCTGGCGCCAATGCGAATACGTTGTGCTGTTTCCGTCTGAGTTCCGCTGGCCATATTCTCCACCTTCTACTTCCCTATACTTCTGCCGGCGACGCGACCAGTGAGTATACAACCGCCCAGGAACGTTCCTTCGAGCGACCCTTTTCCGTGGATGCCACCGCCGCCAAACCCTGCGGCTTCGCCCACGGCGTAGATCCCGGGAATTGGCTGGCCATCCGTGCTGCGCAGAACCCGGCACTGCATGTCTGTCTGGATTCCACCCACACTCTTGCGCGCCAGGATAAATTCGCGGATGGCGATCAGCGGCCCAGCTTTGGGATCAAGGATGCGCTGGAAATTGCACGTGCGGACGCGGTCGCCGCGGTAGCCGCGGAAATTCGCGATGCGCCGCAGTTGGTCGTCATTGTGAAACTTGGGGCCGCGCGCGATCATGCCGTCCCACGCCTGTATGGTGGCTTCCATCTTGGCGCGGTCGAGCCGCTGGCCGTAAAGACTATTAGCGTCCATGCGCTCCATCAATTCCGGCAGATTGTCCGCGACCACAATGTCGTCCGGACATTCTCGAATCAGCCGCTCCACCAGTTCCTTGTTGCCGAAGATCACGCTCTTCAGCAGAGCGCGCCGGTCTTTGTAACGAAACGCGGTCATGTAATCGCAGCCGGAGACCGCCAGTTCGCGGATGGCGATTCTCCAGTTCATCACCTGCCACGAATATTGGCCGGGCTGGCGAAGCACGCTCTCCACCAGATGGCGTGTGTCGCCATACACCGGCATGGGGCCGGGAGTCATGATGCGCTCTCCGCGAGCGTTGAGCCACAGAGCGGAGCGTGGCGGCACCAGGCTGAGGCCGTCGTCAGGCCGGCGCTTGGCCGGATGGTGTATGCCCGCCGCGTAGTGCCAGTGCAGATCAAGGTGGGTCACGGCGCCGCCCAGCGCGGCAACGCGATCGTGCAGCATGCCGTCGCCAAAGTCATGCGCGCCGTTGAGGAGTTTCGCCGGCGGCGCGCCCCACGGCTTGTACCAGTTGGCGCGCAAGGTGCTGAGATCGCCGCCGCAGATTCCGCCCGAAGCAATCACCGTGTGCTCCGCAGCAACGCGAACCTCCTGGCCGGAAGACGTCTCACGGCCGCGGACGCCCGTCGCCCGGCCATTCGCAGTTTCAATCGCGGAAACTTCAGTATCAAAAAGCAATTCAAGATTGGCGCGTTTCGGATGGGTCTCCAGCGCGTTCAGCAGGCAGTGGATGATTTCATGTCCGGTGCCCCACACAATGTGCCAGCGCGGGACGGTGTTGCCGGGACCGTAAACGCCGCGCTCCGCCCAATTGACCACCGGCAGAAACTTGATCTGGTGGCGATTTAAAAATTCAAAAATGTATTCGCCCGAACTTTCGCAATAGAATTTGGCCCAGCGACGAGGCCAGTCGTCGTTGGCCTCATAGTCCGCAACGCTCTGCCAGTCACGCCAGGCCAGCTCCGGCGAATCCTTGATGCCCAGCCGGCGCTGGTGGGGCGTATCAATCATATGCACGCCGCCAAACGACTGTTTGGCCAGCCCGCCAAAGTTTTCCCGCTTGTCCTTGTCTATCAGCAGAACGCGGCCGCCGGAATCCAGCAGTTCATAGGCGGTGACAATCCCGGCTAGTCCGCCTCCGGCGATTACGACGTCAGTCTTATATTGTTTGGAATCAGCCATAGGACACGTTGCGCTCCGCCCTGAATCAGAGGATAGCATTCGGCAGTGGGTCAGTTTATTGAAAACTGACCCACTCGCCGGTATCAGCGTCTAGCGATTCGCTTGCGAATCGCGGGCCTTTAGGCAGACGTTCATCGCGCCAGCGATGAACCCTGATCAAACTGACCCACTACTAGCATTTAGATTAAGTGTTTATGCGGCAAACATCTTCTATAATGCCGCTGCGCCAAAGGCGCCGAGCTTATGCTGACAAACTGGGAATCCGTGCTGCAAATCGTCCTCCGCACCAGCGTGATTTACGTTTTGGTGCTGGTGGGCATCCGCCTGACGGGCAAGCGCGAAGTCGGGCAGATGACGCCGTTTGATCTTACTCTTCTGCTTCTGCTGAGCAACGCCGTGCAGAACGCCATGGTCGGGCAGGACTCGTCCCTGCTCGGCGGCATTGTGGCCGCCATTGTTTTGTTGGGGCTGAATTACCTGCTGGCGGAGGTAGCTGGATTTAACCGCCGCTTCCGCAAGCTGGTCCAGGGATCGCCCACGCTCCTGATTCACAATGGCCAATGCATTGCCGATCACATTGCCAAGGAACACGTTTCCATGGACGAGATCAACCGTGCGCTGCGCGAACACGGGATCAGCGAGGTCCAAGATGTCGCCCTGGCCGTCCTGGAAGTGGACGGCGCCATCAGCGTGCTGAAGTATGACGATGTTCCGGCGGCAATCCACCCGCAAAAGCGGCTGCGTTTCCTGCATCGCCACTGAAGAGAAAGTTTTTGAAGTTCCAGGTTCACCAAAGGCTGGCAGTGGGGCCAGAAGTATTTCTGATCTAGAACCACATTCTCATAACGTCAGGAAGACAACTATGAATGTTGAAGAAATCAAAGAAGGCGCGGAACACGCGCACGAAGCAGGCCAAAAAAGCATCGGCCTGACCATGGCCATTACCGCCGTACTGCTGGCGATGGCCACGCTGCTGAGCCATCGCGCACACACGGAAGAAGTGCTCCTGCAGGGAAAAATCGTGGACGACTGGAGCTTCTATCAGGCCAAGCACGGGCGCGCCCACAGCTACGGCTCATCGGCGGAAGTGGCCGCGTTACTGCCCAACGGCAAGGACGTGGCGCTCCGGGACTACAAGAAATCCGTGGAAGAAGAATGTGGCGTTCCTCCGGAAAAGGGCTGCAGCAGCCCGGTGAAGGATTCTGCTATATTGGCGCCCTTGTTGAGCCAGGCTTCCGCGGAGAAGAAAGAAAAAGAGGGAGCAGAAACACCCGCCGCCAAAGAAAGTGAAGCCCACAAAGCCGGCGAGGGTGAAGGGCACAAGACCAAAGAAGGCAAAGAAGGCGAGGCCCACAAGGCGGAAGCGAAAGAATCAGGCGGAGCGCACGCATCCAAGGAAAAATCGGAAAAGGAAAAACCCGTCAAGCCCGGCGCCGTCCAGCTTCAAGAACAGGCCCGCGAGCGGGAACACGAGCAGGTGCATATCGAACACCAGGCCAACTGGTATGACGGCTCTGAATTGCTGCTGGAAATCTCCATTGTGCTCTGCTCCATCTCGTTGCTGGCAGGCTCCAAGCTCTACTGGAGAATGTCTTTTCTAACTACAATCGCCGGCGTGGCAGTTGCGTTGTACGGGCTCTTGATGCTGCACTAACG
>JBGPLR010000348.1:0-4445 GCA_041486545.1 Terriglobia bacterium | reverse complement strand
CTGACGTCAGCGCGGGGAATGTGGCGAGCCAGTGCCAGCATCAGTCCCAGCGTATGCTCTGCCACGGCCACGGCGTTGGCGCCCGGCGTGTTCATCACCGCGATGCCGGCTTTGGTGGCGGCGTCAAGATCAATGTTGTCCACGCCCACGCCCGCGCGGCCAATCACCCGGAGGTTACCCGCGCTCTTGAGGACTTCGGCATTCACGTCCACCGCTGACCACACGATCAGCGCGTCAGCGTCCGGAAGCACGCTGGCCAGGCCTCCGGTAATCTGGTCCGCGGTGATCACCGTCCATCCGGGCTCGTCTTTCAGGAGCTGGATGGCGTTGGCGGCGATTTTTTCGGCGACTACAATTTTCATAACCTGAGACCTGTTAGCTTCATGGGTACATCCCCTTTACCAAAACCGTCATCCCGAGTCTCCGTCAATGAGGGCGCGATGTCATCAGCGTCCGAATAGGAGCGAGGGACCTTGCGTTATTTCGAGTCTTGCTCAAGGGACTATGGAGCACAAGGTCCCTCCGGCCTACTCGCGCGCTGGTGACGACGCGCGCTCGCTTAACGGCACGTCGGGATGACGAACCTAAAAATCTCCGATTTCGCAGGTTCTCACGGACACTCTTTAACCCCCTGCCTTTCTCAGTTCGCCACGGCTATCATCTGGGCCGACCGTGCATACGTTTCCTGCGCCGCCCGCAATCCTGACCCCAGCTCAATCTTCACGCCCAACCCCGCCAGCACATGTTCCAGCGCGCCGATGGCGGCAATGGTGTCCGCGTAATCGTAATAACCCAGATGTGCGATGCGGAACAGCTGGCCCTTCATTTCACCCTGCCCGTTAGCGATGACCGAGCCAAAATCGTTGCGGAACGCTTTCACAATGTTGCTGGAATCCACGCCCGCCGGAGCCGTAATGGCCGTCAAGGCCGCCCCCGGCGAAGTGGCGGAAAACACTTTCAAGCCCATGGCTTTGACCGCTGCCCGGGTCATGGCCGCGGCGGTTTCGGCGTTGTTGATGAGCAGGTCCCGTCCAGCCGCCAGGTCGCCTCCGCCCTGGTCGCGCAGGTAGTCCAGTGCCGTGGACAGCGCGGCCACCAGCGCCGTGGCCGGAGTGTAAGAGGACTCGCCCTTGGCGCCGTTCTTGCGTTCCTTGCGCAGATCAAAGTAATAACGCGGGTTCTTGGAGGTTTCCATGCGCTGCCACGCGCGCTCGCTCACCGCGCAGTAAGCCAGTCCGGGAGGAATCATCACGGCTTTCTGAGACCCGCCGATGATCACGTCCACGCCCCAGCCATCCACGTCAAAGTGCGTGGTGCCCAGGCCGGTGATGGCGTCCACCACCAGCAGCGTGTTGGAGCCTTTCAACGCCCGCGCCACGCCTTCCACATCATGCCGGGCTCCAGTGGAGCTCTCTGTGGCCTGCATGAACAGCACTTTGTGCTCCGGCTTCAGCTTATCGCGTACTTGCTGTGCCGTTACCGTCTCGCCGTAGGGTGCGCGGATTGTTTCCACGTCCAGGCCGTAAGCTTTGGCCAGACCTTCCCAGCGTTCGCCGAATTTGCCGGCCGAGACCACCAGAACTTTTTCTCCCGGCGAAGTCAGGTTGGAGACCGAGGCCTCCATCACTCCGGTGCCGGAAGACGTCATCAGCACCACATCATTCCTGGTGCCCACGAAGACTTTCAAGTCAGCCAGTACTTTGCTGTACAAGGCGCGGAATTCCGCGGTGCGGTGGTGCATGGTAGCGCCGGCCATGGCCAGTTGGGCGGAGGGAAGTAGCTGTGTGGGACCGGGCGTCAGCAAGCGGCCTTTGCGAATCATCATGGGGACCTTCTCCTTACGGCTGAGAACTGTTTATTCTTGCGCCAGTTCAATCCGGGTGAAATCTACAGGACGGGCAGAGTAGGTTTGGGCGCCGTGCCTCAACAGCACCAGGCTTGCGGATAGGTCTTCAGCGTTTTGGACAACCAGCAAGGCATCGCCATCAGATTTGAACTGCGGAGCAACACTCCATTGTATCGTCGCCAGACTGCTCTTGGGAATGCGCGCGACCAAGTCCACGTGCGCAAACACCGCGTCATAGGCCACCGTGCCGCGGGTCAGCAGGCACACCCGCTTCTGGCCCTGGGAGTTCAGCAGCAGGTAGGCCGACTCCCTTTCCCCGCCCTGGCCGCTGAAATCCGCGGTCACATGGCCGGAGAGCGCAAGGTTGTGGCTATAGAGAAAACGCGCTGCCGCGCCGGGAAAATCGTCGCGCTCGGCCACATGCCAGCCCGGCAGTTGCGTCATGCGGGCAGCGTCTGCCGCGGCCACGCCTGAACTTTGCGCCGGAGTTTTGGGATTCAACGTGTCCGCCAGCCGCTGGTAGGGTTGGGTAAAGAGCAGCGTCAGCAGACAGACCAACGCGGCGGCCAGCGCCCCGCGGATCGTCCAACTGCTCCCCGCCGGGGGCAGCGGCGCAATCTTGATGTCGCTGGCGCCCGGCATGTCCTGCGCGCGCTTGGCCAGCGCGGCCAGCGATTCCAGGTGGTCCGCAACATGGTTGGCGGCATACGACGGAATGGTCAACTCGCTCAATTCCATGGACTGGTCTTTGATGGAAAACCCGGTTTGCGACGAGCAACACAGCTGCTCCAGGCGCGCTCGCGCGTCCTTGGTGCACAGCCACATGCCGACTTCAATGGGTTGGTCAGAGCGGGCGTTGAATTTGCTGTCCAGCGCCGAGCTGCCGGTCCGCATCACCACGCGGCCTTCGCCCACGAACGTGGCGCTCTTCGGCGTGAGGCTCACGTTGAAAGTGGCCGGCACGTTCATGCGGATGTCCAGCCCCGGCGTGTCCACGCTGTGGGAGAAGCGGACGAACGTGGGAAGCCCGCCATAATAGCCGGCCACCACTACGTCATTGCCCTCGCGGACGGCCTGGCTCTTGAGCAATTCGCCCACCCGCAGCACGTCGGATTCAATCGATTTGTAGCCGCGAAAAACCGCGAAGCGCCGCACCCAATACACAATGATCCCCAGAATCCCAACGAGAATGGCAATGTTCAGGACCACGGCCAGCGGTGACATGGGTTCCCTCTCGTTCTCCCGGAGGAAGCTTTGGCTGCCGTGAAAGAAACCTTCACGGCATGGTGATTCATCAGGATACCAGCCTTACACCGCGGTTCTCTTCTATAATCCTTTCTTCAATCGTCTGCGAGGGGCTTACACGATGGGAATCAGCGAACAAGTACACAGCGACATGATCGCCGCCATGCGCAGCCGCGAAGAGCTGCGGCTTTCCACCCTGCGCATGGTCAAGGCGGCCCTGAAGAACAAGGAAATTGACAAGCGCGCCCCGCTCGACGAAAAAGAGGCCCAGCAGATCCTGGTCACACTGATCAAACAGCGCAAAGATTCCATCGAACAGTTCACCAAGGGTGGCCGCCAGGAACTGGCTGACAAAGAAGCTGCCGAAATCAAGGTGATTGAAGCCTACTTGCCGCAAGCCCTGGGCGAAGAGGAGGTCACCGCCGCGGTGAAAGCCGCCATCGCGGAAATGGGTTCGCCGACGATGAAGGACATGGGCACGGTGATGAAAGCAGCCATGGCCAAACTCCAGGCAAGCGGCGCTCGCGTCGACGGCAAGATGGTGAGCGACATTGTCAAAAAGCAACTGGGTGGATGATGACTGCCGGTTAGTTCTGCGTCGCTGCCGTGCCACCAAAACGCCCTCGCCAAAAAAGTGTCATCCTGAACCTGGAGCCGAACGAACGTGAAAGCGAAAAGGTGAAGGATCTGCTCCGCTGGCCTTTGTGCTTGCATTCCGTCATGAAGTTGACAAAGTTCGACTGGGACGGGGTGCGAATCGACTCGGACAACCAGCGCCGAAGGCGCGAAACAACGGTAGCCCAGGGCGTAAGCCCTGGGTAAATCCACATCCACATCAGAAGATTCGTGACCAAAACTCCCTTACGCCGGCTGTTTTCTGCCAATGCGGAAAACCTTGGCCCTCTCAGCATCAGATGCTCCATTGCTTCTTGTTCATCCCGCGGTGCCCATGTGTAGCAGTAGGTCTCGTCGTCAGTGGCGCACAATATCGCCATCAAGATCCCTAACTCGCGATTCATGCCGGCATCAAAGGATTGTTTTGCGCGATTTTCATTCGCCAGCGGGTCGGCCACCCTGATGTAGACGTCCTTGCCCGACACAACAACATCATCCGGCCCAACCCACACAATCTTGCCGCAGCAGCGTTGCCGCTGAATGAACTGCCGAAAATCTTCGACTACTTTGTTGAAGCTTTCATCCACGATTCGCCTCAGTTCCCTTGAGCAACCCGGTATCATCCCTCAACTCACTAAGGTCTAACCACTAAGCTTGACGTTTAGCACTCGCCCCACGTTGCTGCCAAAGTGCGCTTCACCTGCAAAAACCCTTGATTTACGGAAACTATACTGCCAAT
>JBGPLR010000347.1:0-4451 GCA_041486545.1 Terriglobia bacterium | reverse complement strand
GGCGAGCGTGAAGCCCAGCTGCTGCTTGTCGCGGAGCACAGTCAGGTGGATGGGCTCGGTCTTGACCTGCTGCAACTGATCGATCATTTGCTCCATGTTCCGCAGTGGGACGCCGTTGAAGGTTTCTATCTGGTCGCCGGCCTGCAATCCGGCTTTGACCGCAGCACGGTTGCTCTCCACCGCGCCAACCATGGCCGGCTCCTGAGGCAGCCACCCGGTTTGACCCACGCGATCAGGACCGCCAGGCTGGGGAGTAATCTTCATGGGGATTGACTGGTCGCCGCGCTGCACCAGGAGATCAACCGACTCATTGGCACTGAGGGCGATTTTGGGAATGACCTGGTTCCACGTGGGGTTCTGCCGGTCGGCAATTCGGGTGATTCTGTCGCCCGCATGAATTCCCGCCTTATCGGCAGGAGAGTTTGGGAGTACCCATCCAATGTCGGCCGGCTGCTCCAGAAAGGCCGGTTCTTCATCATGGACCATGTACACGCCGGTGAGCACTACGACCGCGAGAATAATGTTCATCACCGGCCCGGCGATGGCGATCAGAAAGCGCTGCCAGCGCGGGTGGCTCATGAACTCGCCGGGATCGCCCGTGCGGTCTTCCATGGGGTTCTCGCCGGACATCTTCACGTATCCGCCCAGCGGCAGGATACTGAGACGGTAGTCGGTGTCGCCGCGGCGGAAGCCCCAAAGGCGCTTGCCAAAACCCAGGCTGAAAACTTCCACGCGCACGCCGCACAACTTGGCCACTGCGTAGTGGCCAAACTCATGGACAAACACCAGAACGCCCAGCACAAACACGAAGGCAAGAATGCCCGTCAGCACTTTTGGTCCGGACCCAACGAAAATGAAGATGGAAGGAATTAACAAATGCATATGAGACTTCTTCTATTTTAACTGCAAAGGAGCAGGGCGGGCTAGCGAGCAAGCTGATGTGACAATTTTTGTCGGGCCAGTTCGCGCGCCTGGGCGTCCAGGGCCAGTACCTCTTCTATAGATTCGGGCTGGCGGGTCTTTGTTTCACCAATAGTTTGTTCCACGACCTTAGAGATGTCAGTAAAGCCGATCTCGCTGTTAAGGAACGCTGCTACAGCCACTTCGTCGGCGGCGTTTAGGGCGATTGACTTAGAGCCGCCCGCTTCCGCCGCTTCGTAGGCCAGGCGCAGGCAGGGGAACTTGGCGAAATCCGGCGGACAGAAGTCCAGTTTCTTGAGGTCGAGCACGTTGAAGCGCAGGTCGCTCTGGACGCGATCGGGATAAGTGAGCGCGTACAGGATAGGCAGCCGCATGTCGGTCACTGAGAGCTGCGCCAGCAGGCTGCCGTCATTGAACTCAACCATGGAGTGAATAGTGGACTGCGGATGCACGATCACGCTGATCTTGGCCGGCGGCAGATCAAACAGCCGGCAGGCCTCAATGACTTCAAAGCCTTTGTTCATCATGGTGGCGGAATCAATGGTGATGCGCCGGCCCATCTTCCACGTGGGATGGTTCAGCGCCTGCTCCACCGTGATCTGTTCAAATTCTTTTTTGGGCGTGTGCAGAAACGGCCCGCCGCTGGCGGTGAGCCAGACGCGTTCCACTTCATGGAGCCGCCCGCCGCGCATGCACTGATGGACGGCGTTGTGTTCGCTATCAATGGGCAGCAGCGGCTTGCCCTGCTTGCGGGCTTCGGCGGTGATCAGCTCGCCCGCGGCCACCATGCATTCTTTGTTAGCCAGCCCGATGGCTTTTCCCGCGCGCACCGCTTCGTAGGTGGCTTTGAGTCCAGCCACGCCCACGATGGCGCTGACCACAAAGTCAACTTCCGGGTGGGTGGCCACGCGCACCGTGCCGGCCTGTCCGCTGACGACTTCGATATGTCCCAGGCCTTCGGCCTTGAGCTGCTTGCTGACTTCTTCCGCGCTCTGCTCGGATGCCAGCGAAAGAACTTTCGGCTTCCATCGGCGAGCCTGTTCCAGCGCGGAGTCAACGTTCGATCCCGCAGCCATGGTCACGAGCTCAAAGCGTTCAGGGTGCGACGCAATCACGCTGAGCGTGCTTTGCCCGATGGAACCGGTGGAACCGAGGATGGCGATGCGCTTCATGGATGATGATTCATTGCGTTTAGCAGCGAGACTTCAAAATACCACAGCACCGGAGCGGCCAAGAGCAACGCATCAATACGGTCCAGAATCCCGCCATGGCCGGGGAGTAATGTGCCGGAGTCTTTGACTCCAGCGCCGCGCTTGAGGGCCGATTCTGCCAGATCGCCGAGTTGGGCCGCGACGTTCACGCACAAGCCAAAAACGGCGGCCAGCCACCAGGGTGGCGAAAAGACATTGGAGTCCGAATAGAGAATGCTCTGGGACGGCAAAGAATCGAGCTTTACCAGGACATTCCCAATCTGATGAACATAACGGAAAAGGAGAAGGGAGATGACGATCGCCCCGATGGACGACGCGATCGTGCCTTCCCAGGTCTTCCCTGGACTGATGTGTGGAGCGAGTTTGTGCTTTCCCACGGCCCGGCCGACGTAGTAAGCAAAGGTGTCGCCAGACCAAACAACGATCAAGAAAACAAATATCAGGAGGCGGCCGTTTCCATAATGCCCGGTCAGCGAAATTTCACCCAATGTATATCCGATATAGATGAAAGCGAAGTAAGAGATTGCTGCCGAGGAAAAGGTGTCGCGAAGCTCGGTAAAAGACAAGCCGATTAAGAGGAGCAGCACAGGCAGGACACGGTATCCAGTGAGCGTGAAAGCCCAGCCCTCATATTTGGTGCCAAGCCCGCGAATGCCGAACGCGTCTACTCCATGCAGAGCGTGGCCCAGGAAGTACAGTCCCATCGCGACCAAAATAATGTAGCGGTGAAGGTTCTTTTGATAATGTCCGGCAATCTCGAAATACTCCTGGGCCGCCAGGACAGCGATCAGCCCAATAAAGCTGCTAAACAGCCAGTCGGGTCCCTTGAACAGAACCAGCAACACCACCGGAATCAGCACAACGGCCGTCAGGACGCGCTTCATTTGGTGTGGGAATGCGGAAGGGGATTAGAACTGCCGGGCAGAGGCTCGTTCAGGCCGCCGTAGCGGCGGTCGCGCTTCTGGAATTCCTGTATGGCTTCCAGCAGATGCAGGCCGTTGAAGTCCGGCCACAAAGTCTTGGTCACATAGATCTCAGCGTACGCGACCTGCCACAGCAGGAAGTTGCTCAAACGCATTTCGCCGCTGGTGCGGATGACCAGATCCAGCTCGGGAAGATTGTGGGTATAAAGGTGGCGATTGATGGTCTCTTCGTCAATCTTCAGATGATCAATTCCGCCGTTGTGGGCGGCCGCAGTGACCATGGCCTTGAAGGCGTCCACAATCTCTGACCGCGATCCGTAGTTCAGCGCCAGGGTGAGCACCATGCCCGTGTTGTGCGAGGTCTGTTCCTTGGCCCAGGCCATGCGCTCCTGCACTTCCTGCGGCAGTTCATGGTGGCGTCCGATGAACTGCAGCCGGATGTTATTGCGCTGCATGAGCGGCAATTCGTTCCTCAAATAGCGGTGCAGCAGCTTCATCAGGAAGGTGATTTCGCCCGGCGGACGTTTCAGGAAGTTTTCCGCCGAAAAAGCATAGAGCGTTACGGCCGGCAGGCCGATGCGCGACGCCGTCTCAATCACGTAACGCACGGACTCCACGCCGCGGCGGTGCCCGGCGATCCGGGGCAGATGGCGGCGCTTGGCCCAGCGTCCATTGCCGTCCATGATGATGGCTACGTGGTTGGGGAACTGGCCGGGATCAAGCTGGCTGTACAGCTCAGCTTCTTTGCGGTCCAGACCTTGAGGAATTGCGCGCAAAACAGCCTCTCTTCAACAGTTAAATCTTAAATAACGAATGCCAATAAAGTGTTGTCCGCGGCGGTTCTAAGGGGAAAATTAGACCACTGGGGCAATAAAATACTCTGCTAGAATAATCGTACTCTATCGTAGCCAATCTTGTGTGGTTCTGAGCATAGGCTGCTAGGGTATGCTGGCGATCGGTCTTGGGCTGTGACTAAAAAACGCCAATTCGAGAGGGGCCTGCTGCTGCGCTGCGCCGCGGTGGTGTGCGTCCTGCTGGTGCTGGCATTCAGCGGCCTGGAAGCCATGCATTCCCACCCGCCGGGCAAGATGGCGGGCGGGTCCGGAGCGTGCGCGGTCTGCGTTTCCGCCCATTCCAACGCTCCCACAGCCACGTTCCGTCCCCTGCCGACGATGCTCACCGTGGCCGTTGTCACCTTTCCGTTGAGCGACGAAAGCAAGGACATCAGCAAAGTTTTCAGTCTCTTCATCCGTCCTCCACCCTCCGCCTGAAAGCGGCTGGCCGCCATTCTCGCGATTTTGAAAGCTCCTTTTTGGGCCATCAAGACAATTTGTAATCGAGCCAAAGAATCAGGCCTCCGCTTGGGTCCGTCAATCTGACGCGACCGGTGTTATCC
>JBGPLR010000346.1:0-4455 GCA_041486545.1 Terriglobia bacterium | reverse complement strand
TGCCCGTGAGCTGCAACGCCTGGCCGCTGCGCACCACCTCGGAAAAGCCGTCGCCGTTGACCTCCAGCTCCCCGCGGGTCACCACAATCAGTGTTATGTTGTCGTCGGGATAGGTCTCCACCCGGTAGCTTCCCGCGCGCAGAATGGTCAGCGTCGCGTTGCCGGTAACAATCTCCATCGCGTTGCCTTCGCGAATGTCATACACCCGGACGCGCAGCGTGCCTTGCGCCAAACCGATTTGCAGCAGTTCATCAGTCAGGTTGGCCGCCGTTACGTCGGTGTCGGCGGAAAGACGAATAGCGATGTTCCCGGTTTCCAGTTCCGCCCGCCCGTCTCTGTCCGTGTAGATGCGGTCGCCCGTGGTAAGCGGATAGTTCACTGATGCCTGGCTCCACTGGTCTTCACCCGCGGGCTGGAATGAGACGTTGCCGCTCATAAAACTGAGCCGGGCTACGCGGCCCGGGGGATCGCCTTCATCGGCCAGCAACGGCGATGCCAGTAGCATGATTGCGGCGAGAGCCATAACGGATAAACAAATCTTGCGGGCGTGCTTAAGAACATCGGCAGTTTTCACGTGCCACCTCTTCTCTTGGTCCATAAAGCTTGGGTTCCTCATCTCGAGTTCGCGAGTCTTGCTCCAATAAGCTTGATTTTACTGATCTTGGTAGTTGCCCTGTGTTGCCCTCAAGTTAGATGCGGTTTCGCGGCGTCTTGGCAACGCCGAAAACATTGAGTTCTCTGGATATCGTTTGCCTACTAGTCCCCAACACCCCAGGGTTCGGCAAGTTTCGGAAGGACGCGGATGCTTGCGGTTAAGTTTGGTGTAGAAAGCTTGGCCCTTCCTTACAAAGCAGGCTTAAGCACATCAGAGTTGCCCGGCAGAAAAGCGGTTCTCACACTTTCACCGTGATGAAAGCTCACAGGTCGGAAACTGACGCGGTGACTGCGTCCAGCAGCCCCACTTCAGCGGCAATTTGCTGGAGCTTGCTGCGCGTATCCTTTTTGACCGGGACCATCGGCAGGCGGAACACTTCTTCAATCCGTCCCATCATGGCCAGCACGGTCTTGACCGGCATGGGGTTCGATTCCAAAAAGTTGGCCTGCATCAGCGGCAGGAATTTGCGATGAATTTCCCGCGCGGTCTTCCAGTCATTGTTCAGCGCCGCGCGCGCAATGTCCGACATTTCTTTGGGAATCTCATTTGACGCCACGGAGATGATGCCCACGCCGCCCAGCGAAATCACCGGCAGCGTGACCGCGTCATCGCCGGAGAAGACCAGAAAATTGTCGGGAACGTGGTTGAATACCTCGGCAATCTGGCTGATGTTGCCGCTGGCTTCCTTCACCGCGATGATGTTGGGAACCTTCGCCAAGCGGCCCAGCGTCGCCGGCTCAATGTTGGCGCCGGTGCGTCCCGGAACGTTGTACAGCACCAGCGGCTTGTCCACTGCTTCCGCAATGGCTTTGAAGTGCTGGTACTGGCCTTCCTGCGTGGGCTTGTTGTAGTACGGTGACGCCGTCAGGATGGCGTCCACGCCTTTGCGCTTGTTCAGCTCGCGGGCTTTGGCCACCGCGTCCGCGGTGTCATTGGAAGTGGCCCCGGCTACAATGGGCACGCGCCCTGCGGCCACTTCAATGGTGATATCAATCACCCGCAGCCATTCTTCTTTGCTCAGCGTGGGTGTCTCGCCCGTGGTCCCGCAAGGAACCAGAAAATGGATCCCCGATTCAATCTGCCACTCGACCAGCCGTCCCAGCTTCTGCTGGTCAATGGTCTGGTCTTGACGAAACGGAGTAACAAGCGCGGTGCCGCAGCCCGATATCTTCATGATCGCTTCATAGCATAACAAAGGTTCCTCGCCTGGAGATAGGTTGTCGCGAGGCGCAGAATCGGAAGATCGGGGCATCGGATCATCGGTCCATCGGAAACTAGACCCGGTTCCGCAACTATCGCTTGAGCGTGCGCCAAGAGGCCGCGAATAGCGCCAGCAGTTGGTTTGCTTCGTCGTGTAAATCTCTTAGCCTTGCAGATTTAATGATTCCGCTCTCCCCCAAAAGCTCCAGCCACAATACGGTCTCATCAGTTTCTTCGATGACGATTCCAAGCTTGGCGGTGAATTCCGCTTTTGAACGGCCTCGACCAGCTGCTCGATAGTTTGCCGCTATGCTCGTGGCTGATCGCAATACTTGGCGAGCGATGACGTCGGCTTCGCGGCTACGCGGCAGTGCCTGCGTCATCCGAATGATCCGTAATGCAAAGGCCTTGGTCCGCTGCTTGAGTTGATGGTGCTGGTCGAGGCTCATGGCTGGACACTCTAATACTCAAAAACAATCTTCCGATGGTCCGATGACCCGATCTCCCGATGATCCGATCTTTACAGCTGGTCCACGATTTCCGGAAACTCATAAAATCCCGTCTTGCCCTGGATCCACTCCGCGGCGCGCACCGCGCCTTCGGCAAAGCCCAGCCGGTTCTTGGCGTCGTGCGTCAGCAGAATCGTGTCGTTGGCTGAGTCCAGCATCACCAGGTGCATGCCCACGGTCTCGCCTTCGCGCACGGAAGCCACTTCAACTTTCTGCCCTGAGCCGGACTCCAGAATCTTTTGTAGCGTAACCGCCGTGCCGGAGGGCTTGTCTTTCTTGTGGACGTGGTGCCGCTCCACGATGTTGCCGCGATAATTATTTTTCAGGATGGGAGCAATGGCCTGCACGGCCTTGAAGAAAAAGTTCATGCCGATGGAAAAATTCGATCCGTAGAGCAACGCCGCTTTGCGTTCTTGCACCAGCTCGCGGACTTTGTCCATGTGCTGGTACCACCCGGTGGTGCCGACTACGATGGGCACTCCGCTCTCCACGCAGCGAATCACGTTGGCGATGACCGCGTGCGGCGTGGTGAACTCCACCACTGCGTTTACGTTCTTGAGCAACTCCGGCGTCAGTCCGCGGCCGTCCTGGTTTTCCTGGCTGGCCAGCGAAGTGACCTCATGGCCGCGCTCTCTGGCCACGTCCGCCACCAGCGCGCCCGTCTTCCCGCGTCCTAGCACCAGAATTTGCAAACGAGTCCTCTCTATCCCTCAGCCTGTTCGGCTTTAGCCACTGCAGGTATCAGGGCATGGCTTCAGCCATGCCGAAAAAGCCGAGAGTGGTTAACTCTCCTGGCGCCGCAGGCCTGCGCGCAGCGCAGCGGAGCGCACAAAGCGCTTACGCAAACACCGCCGGGTCCACATCGGTGAAAAACACCTGATGCAGCCGTGAGACTACTTGGGGCACGTCGGCTTCGTCAATCACAAAGCTGATGTTGATCTCTGACGCGCCCTGGGAAATCATCTGAATGTTGACGTCTGGAATCGCGCCAAAAACTTTGGCGGCGATCCCCGGCGTGTTGCGGATGTTTTCCCCCACCAGGCATACAATCGCCTTGCGGCCGTCATACTTCACGTCCGCCAGCTTGCCCAGGTCGGCGGCGATGGCGGCAATGGACTCATTCGAATCCACCGTCACCGAAACGCTGACCTCGGACGTGGAAACCATGTCCACCGGGCAACGATGGTTGGCGAACACTTCAAAAATGCTTTTCAAGAAGCCGTGCGCCATGAGCATGCGCGTGGCCACCACGTCCACCACGGTAATGCGCTTCTTGGCGGCGATGGCTTTGAAAATGTTCTTGCTCTTGGGCGCGGTGGCGGTGATGCGCGTGCCTTCGCACTGCGGATTACGCGAGTTCAGGATCAGCACCGGAATGTTTTTCTGGATGGCGGGCAGCAGCGTGGCCGGGTGCAGAACTTTTGCCCCAAAATACGCCAGCTCCGCCGCTTCTTCAAAACTGATGTTCTTGATCCGCCGCGCCTGCGGACACAGCGTGGGGTCGGTGGTCATCATGCCGTCCACGTCCGTCCAGATTTCAATGCGGGTGGCGTCCAGCCCGGCGCCCACAATGGCTGCGCTGAAGTCGGAACCGCCGCGCCCCAGCGTGGTGCCAATTCCTTCCCGCGTTGCGCCGATGAACCCGCCCATCACCGGCACGCGATTGCGTTCCAGCAGCGGCTTCACCGTCTCCACCAGGCGCGCGTTGGTCTCTTCAAATTGCGGAATGGCTTTGCTGAACGTGTCGTCCGTGACGATGCAGCGGCGCGAATCCACGTGAGTGGCGTCAATGCCGCGTTGCGAAAACGCCGCCGCCGTAATCTTGGACGAAACCCGCTCGCCGAAGCTGGCGATCGCGTCCGTGGTGCGGGCCGTCAACTCGCCTACGGCCACCACGCCGCGCAACAGCTCGTCCAGGCTGTTGAAGTCGGCGTCAAGTTCAGGCGCAATCTGCTCAAACGCATGCGTGCCCAGGAGATCAACGGCGGTGTTGTAGTGGCGCTCGCGCGCCGCGCGGGATAGCTCCAGCGCTTTTGCGCGGTCTCCGGCGCCGGCGGCCGCAGCCATGGCCAGAAGCTGGTCAGTGATTTT
>JBGPLR010000345.1:0-4458 GCA_041486545.1 Terriglobia bacterium | reverse complement strand
TGGGCGTCAGCGTAAGTGGGCGCCAGAGTAATGGCCGACTGGTACGCGCGGACGGCATCAGGCAAGCGCCCGGTTTCGTCCAGCACGTTGCCCAGGTCAAAGTACGCCAGCGCGTAGCGCGGGTCTACTTCGATCGCTTTGCGATAATAGCGTTCCGCCAGCACGTAATCATGGCGGTTGTAGCACAGTGTCCCCAGGTTGATGTACGCCGCTGCATGATTGGGATCCAGCGCCACGCACTTCTTGTAGGCGTCCATGGCTTCGTCCTGCGTCTTGGGGTCTTCTTCCAGACCCACACCGCGGGAGAAGAAATCACTGGCGGACTCCGCCGTGCGGATGGCGTGGATCTTCGGCGACTCCAGAACAGCGCGGTCAGTAAAATCCATCACAAACTGCCCGGCCAGCGGTTCCACCGCAGCGCCGCTGTGGCGATAGACGACCCGCGATCGCCGCGTAAACGTGCCGGCCTCCAGCAGCGGATTCTCCATGCCCGCAACCTGTTGCTGCATGGCGCGCAGGGAATCGCGAATCATGGCCGGACGCACCTTTTTAGCGCGCAGGTCGCCCAGTTTCTTGATTTGCAGGAGATCAAAAAAGGAATAGAACTCTTTGATTGGAAACAGTCCGGCTTTCTCCCAGCCGACAAGCTGGCGCGCCGTGATGCGAAGAATCCTGAGGACGTCCTCTCGACGATATCTTTCCACTTTGCCCTTGGAAGTACTCCGTATCTTCAAAGAGATACAGACCATTATGCGAGAGCCAAAAGCAAAATAGCAAGGGCAAACAAGTATTAAGTTGTGGAAAACAAAGGTAGTAACCCGCTGAGGATAAGTGCGCACCCGGCGCTTGTGACGGGCAGTTCTCACCCCCGTGATACGCTCAATGCCGTTGCGCCCCGCTTGGGTCCAAGCAACATGACGATCGCCTCTTGCATCTTCGCCGTCGCCTTCCTGCTCGCGCTCTTTAGCGACCGGATGATCGCCGTTGTTCAGCGCAAGCGCGGCGCTGCATCCGTGCTGCGAACACAAGAAATCATCACGCCTCTTTTGTGGACCACCGTAGGCTGCGCCGTTCTGGCGATGACTGTTATCCAGATGCTCGCAGGAGTATTTCAAGGGGTCCGCATTCCCATGATTGCCCGCGCGCAGCATCCTTTTTGGTTCTGGACCATCACCGCCGGCATGATGATTGCGTCCTTCGCCATGGTGGTCTGGAACCTGCAGGACTTTGTCCGGGCGCTCAGGTCGCAAGCCAATCCGGCAAATTCGGCCACGGCGAACAGGGAAAGCGAAAACCCGCTGCGGTAAGTGCAACGTGATGTCTTTTGGCGGACAGGTATGTCCGCCGGGTTGGAGCGCAGCGACAAGAACATCATCGGCAGCTTTACGGCCCACGCAATGTCTCATAAAATAAGAGCAGGCCGACGTAGCTCAGTTGGTAGAGCAGTCGATTCGTAATCGACAGGTCATCGGTTCAAGTCCGATCGTCGGCTCCATATTTCTTTCCTTTGATCGCTACGCGACAAAACCGTCGGCGATCCTTCCCGTTTTCACGTCTGTCCTGCTCCTGAGGCAGAGGGCTCAGCGCGCGGACAGCTTCGTCCGACTTTGTCCACAAGAAGCAGTTGCCCCTGCGCTTTTCTGCCGAACTTCAATTCAATCCGCGTTCATCCGTGTTAATCAGCGGTAAGGTCCTGACTCCAATCCCGGCAATCTTGGCAATTCTGGCAATTGCGTCACTTTGCTCCCAGCTGCCAGAACAAAAAGTTGAGTTCGTCGGTGGTGTTTTCCACTTGCTTGCCGGCGGGAGTTCCGGGGGAATGGCCGGCGGCGGTGTCATAGTGAAGCAAAATCGGTTTCTCTGAACCGGCGGCTTGCATCAGCGCCGTCATTTTTCGGGCGTGCAGCGGGGCCACGCGCGTGTCCGCGTCGCCGGTAAGGAACAGGATCGCCGGATATTTTGTCCCCGGTTTTACATGGTGGTAGGGCGAATAGGCATAAATCCATTTGAACTGCTGCGGATCGTCCGACGAGCCGTATTCCGGCACCCAGTACTTGGCCACCAGGAATTTCTGGTAACGCACCATGTCCAGCAGCGGGTAGCCGCAGATGACGGCGCCAAACAATTCAGGACGCTGCGTTACCGCCGCGCCCATCAGCAGCCCGCCGTTGCTGTTGCCGCGAATCGCCAGCCGCGCCGGCGACGTGTACTTGCTCTGGATCAGCCATTCGGCGGCAGCGAAAAAGTCGTCAAAAACGTTTTGTTTTTTCTCCAGCATGCCGGCGTGGTGCCAGGCTTCGCCAAATTCTCCGCCCCCGCGCATGTTGGCCACGGCGTATACGCCGCCGCTGGAAATCCATGCTGCGGCAAAGGCGTTGAAGCTGGGCGTGGAACTCAGGTTGAACCCGCCATACCCAGTGAGCAGCGTGGGATTGGAGCCATCCAGCTTCAAGCCTTTGGCGTGCGCCAGGAACATGGGAATCTTGGTGCCGTCTTTGGACGTGTACCAGACCTGTTTGACTTCATACTTAGCAGCATCAATCGGCACTTTCTGCTGCGACCACGTTGACTGCTTCCCGCTGGCAATGTCATAACGGTAAACGGTAGGCGGCACGTAGTATGACGCGAAGGAGAAAAACGCCTCGCCGCTGTCCCAGCTTCCGCCCAGGCCGGAGATGGCCCCCAGAGTGGGCAGCGTAATTTCCCGCACCAGCTTGCCGCTCGGGTCAAACAGCTTCACCCGCCCTACCACGTCGTGCGCGGTGTGCACGGCCAGCATGCCGCCCACCAGGGAGAGGCCGTCCATCACGTCGCCGCTCTCTGGAATTACCTCGCGCCAGTGTTCCGGCGCCGGATTCTTCAAGTCCGCTTCCATGATGCGCCATTTGGGAGCTTTCCAGTTGGTGCGGACAAACATCCGTCCACCATCAATCTGCGCGAAGGATGTGGCCTTCAAGTCCGTTGTTACCGGGACCACCGGCCCCTTCTTGGAGACGTCGGCAAAAAAGAGGTCCGTCTTCTCCGCGGCCGAGCCGTAACTGACGGTGATGGTCAGATAACGGCCATCGTCGGACAGATTGTTACTGACAATTTTTTCCGGACCGTAGCCTTTGCCGAACACTTCCACTTCGGCCGCGGTGGCGTCGCCTGCTTTGTTCAAGGAAATCGGGTGGAAGTAAACCCGCGGCCCTTCCGCGGTGAGCCGGGTCAGGTACACGCCGCTCTTGTCGGCCAGAATGCCGAAGCCGGAGTAGCGCCCTTTGGGGAAACTGTCCGGCAAGTCCTTGCGCGCGTCCACGTCAAAAAGATGGGGCTCAACTTCATCAGCGCCGCCGTGGCGTATCACGTACGCCAGCATCTTGCCGTCCTGGGACACGTCAGCCATGTTGACCGTGACGGTGTGGTCCGGACTCATGGGTAAAGGGTCCACCAGAATCTGGTCTTTGCCGTCGAGGCCCTGGCGCATGTACAGCACTGCCTGGTCCTGGTCGGCCTGGCGCTTGAAGAAAAAGTAGCGCCCGTTGCGGACCGTGGGCGGGCTCATGGCATCAATCTTTACCAGCGCGCTCACCCGCTGCTTGAGCTGCTCCCGTCCGGGCAGCTTGGGGATGATGGAGTCGGTGTAAGCATTCTGCGCGTCAATCCAGGCCCGGGTCTCCCGGCTGTCCTGGTCTTCCAGCCAGCGATAAGGGTCGGTGATCTCCACGCCCTGGACAACATCCTTGACCGGATTGGCGGCGGTTTTTGGAGGCGCGGCCAGCGCAGGCGGTCCGCCGGGCGCGGCCAAAGCAGGCTGCGCGGGATCTCCGTGTTTGGGGCCTTGCAGCGTAACGCCGTTGCACACCAGCGCGAGTAAAAGAGCCAGTACGGATAGGATGAAGTTTCTTTCCAACATCACTTTTCTTTTCAGCATCACGCCTCTCAGATTCCATCGATGGGCTTGTTGCGCGATTCTAGCCGGGCGGAAAGGTATGGTCAAACCTCGCCCGCCTCCCTCAAACGGGGTCTTGGCTTTCCCGATCGCGGCGATGACCCGATCACCAGATCACCCGATTGTCTGTGCAGCCGCCCCCGGCTGCGCCTTGGGGCAGAACTGCAATCTCTCTATCGGCAGGTCAGCGTGGACGTCCCGGTAATGGTGACGCCCTTGGCGTTGAGGCCAGTCGCTGTCACCATGACTGGCGCTGGGGTGGCATTCACGCAAGTCGCTATTCCGTAATCCACGTTGCAGGGTATTGCCAATGGTCACGTTCGCAGGATCGGAAACCGTCCATTTCAGATCATTCCGAGCTATCAGGAAGACACTCAACACACATCCAGCCGGTCGCTTGTCAACTCCCGCGAACTGAACCTGGTTGCCCGGTGCGGCAGCCGTATGGTCGGCGGTTGCCGAAGAAGAAGAGATGCTGAGCGCGGTGGCTGTGGTGCAGTCCGGAGCGGTACTTCCTCCGCAGCCTG
>JBGPLR010000344.1:0-4468 GCA_041486545.1 Terriglobia bacterium | reverse complement strand
GGCCACATCGAAAACGGCGAAGACCGCGCCGACCATTTGGTCCGCCTGCGCACGCTGCAAGACGAGACCCACGGCTTCCAGACTTTCATCCCGCTGGCCTTCCATCCGGCCAACACCCCTCTGCAGCACCTGTTCACCACCACGGGCATGCTGGACCTGAAGCAAATCGCCGTCAGCCGGCTGGTGCTGGACAACTTCCCACACATCAAAGCCTACTGGCAGATGCTGGGCCCCAAGATCGCGCAGATCTCGTTGCGCTTTGGCGCCGACGACATTGACGGTACGGTGATCGAAGAGAAGATTTACCACGACGCCGGCGCCACTACGCCCCAAGGGATGGTCCGCAGCGACCTGGAACGCCTCATCCGCGAAGCCGGCCGCGAACCCGTGGAACGCGACACCATGTATCGTCCGGTTACGCGGACGGAGACTTCGTTCACGATTTCTGTTTAGATTTTTCTTTGTCCCGAGCGTAGCGAGGGAACCCTATCACTACGTAGCCCGTGTGGCACAGCCGCCCCGGCGGCAGAAGACTTGCCGGCACGGAAATCGTGTGGCACAGGCACTCTTGCTTGTGCTCTTGATTCGCGTTCTTTCGCGCAATTCGCGGCTAATCTTTTCCCAATCCGCGTTCATCCACGAAAATCCGCGGTAAGAATTACTTGCCGAAAACCCGCTCAAAGATCTTGTCCACATTCCTCAATTGCCTTTGAATGCTGAACGCCTGCTCGATCTGCTTGGCGGGCACGCGATTGGTAATCTCCGGGTCGTCCATCGCCAGCTTGTGGAAGCTCAAGTCGTCTTTCCATGCCCGCATGGCGTGCTTCTGCACCAGCCGATACGCATCTTCACGCGACATGCCGTGCTCCGCCAGGTCGAGCAAAAGCTGGCCGCTGAACACCAGTCCGCCGGTGTCCTCCAGGTTCTTCAGCATGCGGCTGGGATAGACCATGAGCGTGTCAATCAGGTGCGTGGCTTTCACCAGCAGGTAATCCACCAGGGTAGTGGAATCCGGCAGGATCACCCGCTCCGCCGACGAATGCGAGATATCGCGCTCATGCCACAGCGCCACGTTCTCAAACGCCGCTTGCGCGTTGGCCCGCACCACGCGCGCCAGCCCGCAAATCTGCTCGCAGGTGATGGGGTTGCGCTTGTGCGGCATGGCGGACGAGCCTTTTTGCTTTTCGCTGAAGTACTCTTCTGCCTCGCGGACTTCCGTGCGCTGCAGGTGGCGGATCTCCGTGGCGATCTTGTCCAGCGTGGCGGCGATCACCGCCAGCGTGGCCACGTAGTAAGCGTGGCGGTCGCGCTGGATCACCTGCGACGAAATGGGCGCCGCCGCAAGCCCCAGCCGGTGGCAGATTTGTTCTTCAAATTCCGGCTCCAGGTGGGCGAACGTCCCCACCGCTCCTGACAACTTGCCGACGCGCATTTCTTCCGCGGCGCGCTCAAAGCGCGCGATGTCGCGCACCACTTCGGCGTACCAGTTGGCCAGTTTCAGCCCGAAAGTGGTCGGCTCGGCATGGACGCCGTGCGTCCGCCCGACGGTTGGCGTGTGCTTGAATTCATGGGCGCGGCGGTTGAGGACCTGCTTCAACGCTTCCAGGTCCTGCCGGATCACCGCGGACGCCTCTTTGATCTGCAGCGCCTGCGCCGTATCCACCACGTCATTGGAAGTCAGGCCGTAGTGCAGCCAGCGCGCTTCCGGGCCAACCTTCTCGGCAACGGCGGTGGTGAAGGCGATCACGTCATGCCGGGTTTCAGCCTCAATCTCATGGATCCGCTTCAGGTCAAAGTCGCCGCGCTGGGAGATGGCGTGGGCGGCTTCAGCGGGGACGATCCCGGCCTCAGCCAGGGTCAGGCTGGCGGCTACTTCCACCTGCAGCCAGCACCTGAACTTGTTTTCGTCACTCCAGATTCGGCCCAATTCCGGGCGGGTGTAACGGGGGATCAAATGGAGCTCCTCGGGGTTCCTTTAAGCGGAACACCGATCATACATGCTGCCTGCCCAGCGAAGTCAATTCGACTTTGCAGATTGGCCGAGGTGTCCGATAATGGTGCACAAGGCTTTTGACGGGGGGACTGCTGACGCCTCAGCGCATTGTGGCTGCCGGTCCCGGAAATAAAAAAGAGAGAGAAAAGAATGGGGCCTTTTTTAGAGGCCCTTTTCCGCCCATATAGGCTCGAAAAAGGGCCCGGCTCGAATCTAGCAGAATGCTGTTATTATATCGTGAGGCGATAAAATGGTAAAGGGCAAAAATCCCAGACCTCTCCTGGATGCCGAATACGTTGCTTTGGCCGAGTTCCGCTACCAAGTGCGCCGGTTTTTGCGCCACATGGAGGATGAGGTCAGGACCACGGGGGTCAATCCCCAGCAGTACCAAACGGTCCTGGCGATTAAGGGTCTGCCCCGCGACCAGGTGCCCACCATTAGCTGCCTGGCCGACCGCATGCAGCTCAACCACAACAGCATGGTCGAACTGGTGGACCGCTGCGAGCAGAACGGCTTGTTGCGGCGCGTGCGCTCCGGCTCAGACCGTCGCCAGGTCACCCTGGCCATCAGCGCTGAAGGCGACGCTCTGCTGAAACGGCTGGGCGCCGCTGCCCGTCAGGAGCTGCGCAACATCGGACCCATGCTGGTGGACTCAGTGCTTCGCCTGACCCACGAAGGGCGGAGAAGCAAGCCGGGGTCAAACCACGGTCGTGGCAAAGTCGTACCACGGGTTACGAAGAAGGCAGGTTCGTAACTCAGCCCGGCAGCACGCACGCGTTGTCACCGCAGAGGGACCTTGTGTTTTAAGAAGGTTGTTGGACCTGAATGGACAAGGCGCAAGCTCCCGCGCTCCTATTCGGACGCTGATGACAGCGCGTCCTCATTCACGGAGTTCAGGATGACGAAGTCAAGAGAATGATGAAGTTCTCGCGCACGCTCTCTTAGCTGCTGCTCGTCGCAAGCCCCGTAGACAAATGTTTTTACAACGTGCTCAGGGCTTTGGGAGTCTTGTGTTCCCAAAACAAAGCCGCCAGCTTTTTGGGCTGGCGGCTTGCTCGTTCGAACTCTTATTTCTTGTCGCCGCCCGGGGCTGGCTCTTTCAGTTGGATGGAAACTAATTCGACTTCAAAGATCAGCGTCGCGCTAGGGCCAATGGTCCCATCCGGCGTGCCGTTTTCTCCGTAAGCCAGATTGGAGGGAACAAAGAGCTGCCATTTTGATCCGGTCGGCATCAGCTGCAGGGCTTCCGTCCAGCCCTTGATCACGCCGCCCACGGTAAACGTCGCCGGCCCGCCGTGTTTTGCGGAGCTGTCAAACTCGGTGCCGTTGATGAACGTGCCGCGGTAATTGCACACCACGGTGTCGGTGGCCGTGGGTTTGGGGCCGGTTCCGGGAGTCAAAATCTTGTATTGCAGGCCGCTGGGCAGCGTTACCACGCCTTCCTTGGTCTTGTTGGCGGCCAGGAATGGTTCGCCCTCTTTCTTGTTGGCTTCACCGGCGGCCGCTTTCTTTTCCTGCTGCCTCTTGACCAGTACCCCTTGCAATTCCGTGAAGGCTGCTTTGGCTTCTTCATCGGTCATCTTCGTCTTGCCGCCTGTCATGGCGTCTTTCAGGCCCTGGAGCAGCAGGTTGGGGTCAACATCCACGGACTGGCGGTGCAGCTGTGTGCCCAGGTTCATGCCCAGCGCGTAGCTGACGCGCTCTTCCAGCGTTGCGAACGCCGGAGCGTCTTTTGGCTTGGGGGCGTCAGGCGTTGCAGCTGCGTTTGGTTTGGCCGCGGGGGTCGCCGGCTTAGGCTTGGCTGCCGCCGGTTGCTGTGCCACGGCGGAAGAGGCGATCAGTACCACGGCCAGGGCCAGGGTGGTCTGGAGTACTCGAAAAATTGGTGTCATGACACTATTCTTTCATTGCCGGGCGCAGCGCGCAAACCCGGCGGATATTCCGGAGGCTTACTGAGGGCTCGACACCATCGGTCTAAGAAGCGCCGCCAAAAAACAAAAAGGCCGCGCTCCAAAAAGCAAAAGCCGCCAGTTTCCCGGCGGCTTTAGGCCAATTGCTAACTGCCAATTGCTAGTTGTTGTACAGGACCACGCCTTCGGTCTTTTCCGCGCCTTCGCCCACCTGGCGATAGAACAGGCTGTCGCCTTCCAGGTAGACCTCAATGAACGCGGGACGCGTGGTGATGGTGCCCTGGATCAGCGCCTCAGACAGCGGGTCTTCAATATACCGCTGCAAGGCCCTGCGCAGCGGACGCGCTCCATAGCTGCGGTCACTGAGCGTCTTGTCCAGGATCCACTTCTTGGCTTCTTCGTTCACGGTGATGGTGATGTGCCGCTGCGCCAGGTTTCCATTGAGCTGCTGTACCAGCAGTTCCAGGATCTGGATCAGGTCGCCATCCGCCAGGGCGCTGAAGATGATCACTTCATCCAGACGGTTCAGGAACTCCGGATTGAAGGTCTTCTTCACTTCCTGTTT
>JBGPLR010000343.1:0-4471 GCA_041486545.1 Terriglobia bacterium | reverse complement strand
GTTATGTCGCGCCTGCGGCGCTGGAGCGCTCGGCAGTTAGAACCTGGAGTCACTCGCGGGATACTCCTGATCCCCGCCCATCAGCGCGAATCCGCGGCAAAATGTCTTACGCCTTGAACTCCAGCCTGGCCTGCTCGCGGTTTCCCAGCACATCCGCCAGCTCCTTCGGATGGTCCACCAGCACGTCGGGCGGAGCGTCTTCCAGGGTGTGGGGCGACAGGCCGTAGGTCACGCCGACGGAATAAATCCCGGCATTGCGCGCGGTAATGATGTCCACGTCTGAGTCGCCGATGATGACCGTCTCTTCCGGCATGGCGCGAGCTTCAGTGAGCAGCGCCTCCACGCCCGCGGGATCAGGCTTTTTGGTGTGAAAGCTGTTGCCGCCGTAAACCTGAAAGAAATACTTGCCCAGGCCCAGCGCGTCAACAATGCCCTTGGAAGGGCCCACGGGCTTGTTGCTCAATACGGCCATTTTCAATTCGCTCAGGATGTAGCTGCTGGCCATGTCCTGCAAACCATACCGTCCGGCGATTCCCCGGGAGACTTCGCTGCTTTTGGCCTTGCGCTGGCCGTCATGGCTGGCGCGGATGGCATCCAGAGCAGAGATCACGCCATCGTAAACATAAGTGTTGTCCAGCTTGTGTTCGCGATAGTAGCCCATGAAGTAGAGCAGGGCTTCCTGGACGAAGTGTTCATCGTCAGGGTCGCCCAGCGAGCGCCGCACCAGCATGGGCGCGCCGTTGCCGATGTAGCTGGCAATCACGTCACAAGGCAGCTCCGGCTTGCCGTAATGGTGCAGCATGGCGTTAACGGAGTTGGCCAGGTCCAGGCGGGAATCCACCAGGGTTCCGTCCAGGTCAAAGATGAGGAGTCGAATTTGGTGGGCCGGGATGGCGCGGTTCTTACGAATCATTTTTCCAGCAAGGCGTCCTTTTTCAGTATATCGCGGCGACCGGGAAGATTTAGAATGGTGAGTACTTCAGCGGCGCCCAAGCCGTTCTGTGCCAACCCAAGCTAAAAGGAGCCCCATGGCCCTCACTAAGGCTGAGACCAAGGCTGACACCAGGAAGCATGCCTCCGCAGTGGCGGACGCCCCCGCCGCGTCTGAAAAGAAGACGGAGAAGACTTATGAAGGACTGACCCGCCAGCAACTGGTGGAGATTTATCGCGTGATGTATCTCTCACGCAAGCTGGACGACCGCGAAATCCTGCTCAAGCGCCAGCAGAAAATCTTCTTCCAGATTTCCGGTGCGGGGCATGAGGCGTTGAACGTGGCGTCGGCCATGGCCATGAAGTCGGCGTACGACTGGTTTTATCCTTATTATCGCGACCGCGCGCTGTGTCTGGCCTTGGGCGTCACGCCCTATGAAATGCTGGCGCAAGCCGTGGGCGCGGCCGACGATCCGGCTTCCGGCGGACGCCAGATGCCTTCTCACTGGGGCAACAAGAAGCTGAACATCGTCACCCAGTCTTCGCCCACGGGCACGCAGTTTCTTCAAGCGGTAGGCTGCGCGGAAGCCGGGAGATACTTCAGCAGGCATCCGGAAATCGCCGAGAAAAAAACCGGCGACTATCGCCAGTTCAAAGACGTGATGTTCCACGGCGACGAAATGGTTTACTGCTCCGCCGGCGACGGCACCACCAGCGAAGGCGAGTTCTGGGAAGCCATGAACTCGGCCTGCAACCTGAAGCTGCCGGTGATGTTTGTGATTGAAGATAATGGCTACGCCATCTCTGTGCCGGTGGAAGTTCAGACCGCGGGCGGCAACATCTCCCACCTGGTCCGCAATCTGCCGAATCTTTTGGTGGAAGAGTGTGACGGCACCGACCCCATCGTGGCGTACGCCGCGTGCAAGCGCGCGGCGGATTATTGCCGCGCAGGCAAAGGACCGGCGCTGGTGCACGGGCATGTCATCCGTCCGTATTCGCACTCTCTGTCAGACGACGAGCGTCAGTATCGCCCTGAATCTGAGCGCGACAAAGACGCCAAGCGCGATCCCATCACCCGCATGCAGCTCTTTCTGGTGCGGGAAAACATTTTGGACGAGGCCGGCATCAACAAGCTGGAAAAATCCGTGGAAGAGGAAATTGCGGCCGCGTCCGAGCGCGCCGAACATGCCGCCTTCCCGGCAACCGACTCCATTTACCGGCACGTATATTCTGAAGACCTTGATCCGCGCACCATGGCGTCCGAGCCAAAGCTGGAAGGCGCGGAAAAGACCATGGCCGATCTGATCAACGCCTGTTTGAAAGATGAAATGCGGCGCGACGAACGCATTGTCCTTTTTGGCGAAGACGTGGCCGATTGCAGCCGCGAAGAGTATCTCAAACAGAAGCAGGTCAAAGGCAAAGGCGGCGTCTTCAAGCTCACCGCGGGCCTGCAAACCGAGTTTGGCGGCGACCGCGTATTCAATTCGCCGCTGGCCGAGGCCAACATTGTGGGCCGGGCCATTGGCCTGGGGACGCGCGGGCTCAAGCCGGTCGTCGAAATCCAGTTCTTTGATTACATCTGGCCCGCGATGCACCAGTTGCGCAATGAAATGCCGTTGATCCGCTGGCGCTCCAACGGAAACTTTTCCTGCCCGGCGGTGGTGCGCGTGGCCATCGGCGGTTATCTCACCGGCGGCGCCATTTATCACTCGCAATGCGGCGAGAGCATCTTTACGCATACGCCGGGAATTCGTGTCTGCTTCCCCTCCAACGCGCTGGACGCCAACGGCTTGCTGCGCACCGCGATTCGCTGTGATGATCCCGTCCTGTTCCTGGAACACAAGCGTCTCTACCGCGAAACTTTTGGCCGCTCGCCGTATCCCGGCGCCGATTACATGGTTCCGTTCGGCAAAGCCAAAACCGTCAAAGAAGGCACGGACCTCACGATGATTACCTACGGCGCTACGGTTCCGCGCGCGCTGCAGGCGGCGCAGAAGATTGAGCGCGAACAGAACGTGAGCGTGGAGCTGATTGACTTGCGCACCCTGAGCCCCTACGACTGGGAGGCGATTGCCACGTCCGTCCGCAAAACCAATCGTGTGATTGTGGCGCATGAAGACATGCTGAGCTGGGGCTACGGAGCGGAGATCGCCGCGCGGATTGCCGACGAACTCTTTGAAGACCTGGACGCGCCGGTGAAGCGCGTGGCTGCGACGGATACGTTCGTCGCCTACCAGCCGCTGTTGGAAGACGTGATCCTGCCGCAGTCCGAGGATCTGTATAAGGCGATGGAGAGTTTGGCGAAGTTCTGAGGCACCACCCTGTAACCTGCGTCGGCTTAACGATGTAGTTGTGAAACTTGTCATCCCGAGTGGTCCGTCAACGAGCGAGCGCTTTCATAGGCTCGCGAGTAGGATCCGAGGGATCGGCTCCGCTGTTGCCAATGAAAACATTCTTCGTCTATTTCATGTCCAACAAATCCCGGCGGCTGTATACGGGAATTACCAGCAAGTTAATGGAGCGAGTTTTCCAGCACAGAAACAAACTGCTGGGTGGCTTCACCGCGCGTTATACGTTCGACATGTTGGTCTACTTCGAGCGTTTTTCTCACCCTACCAAGGCTATTCTTCGCGAAAAAGAAATCAAGGGCTGGAGAAGGGAAAAGAAGCTAAAGCTCATTCTGTCGACAAATCCTGATTGGGCCGATCTTAGCGCTGAATGGAAAGAAGATCCTTCTTGGGCTGCCCTTCCCGAAGCAGAAGCAAGACCGAAGCTGCGTCCCAGATCTTGATAGCAGCGGAGCCGATCCCTCGGGTCCGGTTCGGACGCTGAAAACTGCGCGTCCTCACACTCGGACCACTCGGGATGACTTCTTCAATAAACTTTTGTGTCCATTTATCAGTTGACTAGTGGGATCTCAACTCTTCAGCCCATCGGCTCCGCCGGCTGGATATTGCGTGCCTGAATGGCCGCAAGGACCTGGTCGAGCAACGTCCGTTCCGCTTCGCGCAGCCTGGCGCTTGCATTCGGTTCGGCGGCGCTGCTGACAAAGCGCAGGCTTACGCGGAAGAGATCCGGCCGCTTCGTTGGATAAATGCGCGCAACGGCTTCCGGAGTGATGCTGCCTCCCAGGTAATCGCCGTGCCACTCTGAGTCGCCGAAGACCCACTCTTGCTGCCCGGGAACGCTGAGGGCGCGCTTCATCGCGGCGAGCGGGAGATCGCTCTCAAAGCGGAAGTCGAGCGTTGTTCTTTCCAGCATGATCATGGATGCTCGGCTTTTCTCCGTTGCTCGCGGGCGGCGCATTCCGGTCCGCGATACACGGCCAGAGCGGGGGAGTGCGTCTTGAGGTTGATATCAAGGTTGAGTTTGAAATCAAAGCCGCCGGCCGGCGGATTGTGCGTGCCGTAAATCTCATGGTTCCAGCGCAAGGCCAACTGCAGGAGCTTGGCGCCAGCAGGCGCATTGGCAAAGCCCGGTTTGCCTGCCTTGTTCGCTTGGGTGGGGCCTTCGCCGTTGTTGAATAGCCGGTGTGTAGTGT
>JBGPLR010000342.1:0-4472 GCA_041486545.1 Terriglobia bacterium | reverse complement strand
CGTTCGCGCGGCAGGCGTACGTCGTCTGCCCCGGCGCGCTCCTCCCAGAGCGCGCCCGCGAGTTGCGCGAGAAGGCGCTTGACCTTGTCCGCCGGTATGCGCGCCGCATCGACCAGCAGTCGGAAGAGCACATCCTGCGCTATCGCGTGGTCACCGGCGACGTGCTCCGCGCCGACTGGCCGGAGCTGTTCGCCGCCTACCAGTCGCCGGCATTGCGCGCCTGGGTAGCGGCGGTTGCGGGCGTGACCACGATCTTCAACTCGTCCCACCTACAGTCGGCCATCAACATCAACGCGCTCGGCGAGCCCGGCGAGGTCTACCGCTGGCACTTCGACGCCGCCGGCTTCACCTTGTTGTTGTACCTGACCGACAGCCGCGAAGAAGACGGCGGTGCGCTCGAGATGCGCCCAGCGGACGCCGTGACGACCCTTCTTCCCGCGGCGGGTACCGCCGTTTTGATGGACGGCACGCGCTGCCTGCATCGCGCCTCCCCCATCCTGCGCCGCCACGAGCGCATCAGCATCCCGATGGTGTTTACGACGGACATGGATCATGAGCGCCCCGCCGGGCTGGACGACTATCTCTATCGTGCCTAGCTGAATGATCGGCCGCATCGCCAGGCTTTGTAGCATTGCAACTCAGATGGGCCACCAGCGTCTCGAAAAACTTGGGACCAATCTTGGGGTCCAATATCTGCCTACCAGATTGACTTCGCGATGTCAGTCGGTGGCTCAGCGACGACGGACTAGGCTGGCGCCGCTTCGTTCCCCGCAAGAGATTCGGGAGCACGCTGGCCAACCCGTTTCTGGAGACGACAAGCTAGAGCCGCCGCCCGAGCCACTTTTGATCGATACAGGTAACGGCAGGGTGTAATTTAGGCGCTGCACCCCTGTTGTCGGCCCCCGGCTCACCCTGCCACGACTGGACGGCGCCCATCACGCTGCCGCAAGGAAGCAATGGCGTGCGGCAAGCCTCCCCGTAGACGTGGGTTTCGGGATCTGACAGCCGCTCCCATCAAATCAACCACTTACGCAGCTTTCTGGGGCCATCCTGAGTCTCCCCGGCGAAGGGTCTCGGTCGGAGCCGCGGCAAGCCAGAGCAGGTTTGCTTGTCCGCCCCCTGTCCATCTGGCAGCGGCGGCATTGAACGAATGGACATTGTCCTAAAGGCCGATTGACACCTCCCGATTCACGACGGAACTGTGGTAGGCTTTGCGGCCAAAATCTGGGGTGAGGAGATGATTGAATGCCAAAACCCAAGGATGAATCGAAACGTTCTAGCGGCACCAAGCTTGATCGCCGAGCAGTGATACGTGGCGCGCTCGTGGTAGGTGGGCTATCCGCGCTCGCTCCCGGAGCGGCGATGGCCCAAGGCGCCTCCGTCGCGCACGGAGCCTTCGTCGGAGAAAGAGAATGGGCCAGGACCCTGGCAAGGCACGTGTCCAACCAACTGCAGGAAGCCGCCCGCCAGGTTCCGGATCTGTGCCTGACGCCCGATCAACTTGAGCAGCTTCGGAGAGTCTTCGAGAATACCCTGATCACCAATATGGGTTGCGAAACCCCTCCCACGTAATCGGTGGCGGCGCACCAACCGTCTTTAAGTAGTCAGGCCGTGGTGTCTCAACCCTAGTCCGCGTCGAACAGGTTACCGCCATGAAGATCTGCCTCATCAGTGCGCCCACGGCCAACCAGCTCCATCACCGGCCGGTGGGCGAAACCGAGGCAGCTCGCATCATGGGCGAGCTTGCCCCGGTCGGCATCCTGAGCCTTGCTGCCGTGCTCGAAGCCAGGGGCTTGCAGCCGGAGGTCGTGGACCTCAATCGCGTTTACTACAGTTGGTTGCAGGATTCGAATCGAGATGAAACGGATTTTTGCAGTTTCGCCGGAGCTTATTTCGCCGGCCGTGATTTTGACTTCTTTGGCTTCAGTACGGTTTGCAGCAGCTACCCGCTGACGCTGCGCATCGCGGCTGAGGTCAAGCGAGCGCATCGCGAGTCAGTGATCGCGCTGGGCGGCCCCCAGGCATCCGTCGTGGACGTCGCCACCATGCGCGCCTTCCCATCGATTGACTTGGTAGTGCGCGGTGAGGCGGAGCAGACCCTTCCTGACCTGGTGGATGCACTGGCCGGGCACGGCCCTCTGGCAGCAGTCCCGGGCATCACGTTTCGCCGCCATCAAGATGGAGAAATAGTGCGCAGCCCGGCTGCGCCCCTGGTCCTGGACCTGGACGCGCTGCCATTTCCTGCCTTTCATCTCTTCCCCGACGTTCGTTTCTGCCGCCACTTTCCGCTGGAACTCGGGCGCGGCTGTCCCTTTGCCTGCACCTTCTGTTCGACCAACGATTTCTTCCGGCGCAGTTTCCGGCTGAAGAGTCCGGCGCAGATGATTGCCGATATGCGCCGTGTCCGCCAGACATACGGCATCAACTCTTTTGAGCTGGTGCACGACATGTTCACGGTCGACCGCAAGCGGGTGGTGGCATTTTGCGAAGCCCTGCTGGAGAGCCAGGAAGAGTTCTATTGGGGCACCAGCGCGCGCACGGACTGCATTGACGAAGAACTGATCGCGCTCATGGCCCGGGCCGGCTGCCGCGGCATTTTCTTTGGCATTGAGACCGGCTCCAAACGAATGCAGAAGATCATTGACAAGGGCCTTGAATTGAACGATTCGGCGGAGCGCGTCCGTTCCTGCGACAAGTTCAAAATCAATACCGCGGTCTCATTGATGGCCGGCTTCCCGGAAGAAACCATGGACGATCTGCGCGATACCGCAGCGTTCTTTGTGGATTCCCTGCGCTATGACCATGCTGACCCTCAGCTCAGCATCCTGGCTCCGCTGGCGGATACGCCCATCCAGAAGCAGCACAAAGATTCGCTGATCCTGAACGACGATGTGGCTGATATGTCATATCGCGGATGGCAGCAGGCCCCTCAGGACCATGCGATGATCGCGGAACATCCGGAAATCTTTTCCAGTTTCTATGCTGTTCCCTTGCCATTCCTGGATCGCGAATTCCTCAAAGAGCTGCGCGACTTTCTCCTGTGCGGCATGAGGGCGTTTCGCCGCCTTCTCCTGGGGCTGCATCAGGACAGAGGCAACGTGGTGGACGTGTTTCAGCAATGGCAGGAATGGCGGACAAAGAACGGAGTACATTTTCCCAACGGCGATCGCACCGCTTACTACGCGCACAGCGCCTTTCCGGCAGACTTTTGCCGGTTTGTGCGGGTGCATTACATCCCCACTGCCAGCAAGGCGCCTCTTGCCATGACCGCGCTGGTGGAATATGAAGCGGCCTTGCTTGTCCCCGATCATGAACCAGACGGTGAAACGAACGCCGCCCGCCAAGATCAAAAGCGGGTCTCCGGTGACATTTCCCAAGACAGTATTTCCGAAGACAATGAAGACCTGCTTTCTCCCGGCAGCCGTCTGCAGCTGCGTCCGGGAGTCAATGTCATCACGATCCCAGCCGACTATCAGGAGATTGTCCGGCGGCTGCGGCAGAGGGGCCCGTTGCATGACATTGCCGAGAAACCAGTGAAGCTCGCCATTCGCAGGACTCCGGCGGGGACGGCGGAAGTTCGCCAGCTCACTCCCCTCTCCGCTGAATTGCTGGATCTTTGTGAAGATGGTTTGACTGTTCAGGAAATTACGGGAGAATTCCTGCTACGTAATATAGAAATTCCGGGCGTTCCGGCAGACAAGATATGTTTAGCGGGGATTGAGATCCTGCGCCAGCAGCGCCTCATAGCCCTGGCGTAACAAAATGGTTGCCCATTGGCTTGCGTCCGGTCACTTTGCGTTACCCTTTATTGCTACCCCAGAAACCAAAAACCTCGTGGCTATTTCAGAGACAGCGCAGCATTGCCCACGCTAAAGAGCAAAAGCCACAGCCGCCATCGCGAAGAGGGGAAGTAAGCCCCCAGACTTTCTCCGCCAGCATGACCGCGGATGTACCATCGAATTGATGGGAAAGGCCGGCCCATAGTCAAAAACTCAGTTCTTTTCTTCCAAAGTTATCACTATCTTCCCTTGAGCGTGCCCCTCTTCCAGATACCGGATAGCCTCAGGGGCTTCACGCAACGTGTAACGCCTGTCGATGACCGGTGTTACTTTGCCGCCTTCGACAAGATCTTTCAGAAAAGTCAAGTCCTTCGGGTTTATCTTCGCTACAAAGAAACGCATCTTCCTGCTCCCCATCAGTGACAATAATGGCGCCAGGAGGATGCCCTGGAGCATTTGGATCCCACCACCTCCAGCCATGACATAAATTCCGTTCTGACTGAGCGCGCGCCTGTAAGCGAAAATCGAATGATATCCGTTCGCAGCAAGAATCAGGTCGTAACGCTGCCCACTTCGCGTGAAATCTTCCCGGGTGTAGTCAATCACATGGTCTGCGCCCAGCGATCGCGCCGTGTCCACATTCCTGGTGCTGCACACGGCAGTGACTTCAGCCCCGAACGCCTTGGCGATCTG
>JBGPLR010000341.1:0-4476 GCA_041486545.1 Terriglobia bacterium | reverse complement strand
CTCAAGCTGCGCAAGAATCCTGACTGCGTGGTTTGCGGCGACCACCCCACCGTCACTAAACTTATTGATTACGAAGAATTCTGCGGATTGCGCGGACAGGAGACACCTGTGAATCAGCCCGGCATACCTGAAATCAGCGTGGAAGAACTGAAGCAGCGGCTTGACGCCAAGGACGACATCTTCATCCTTGACGTGCGCGAGGCCCACGAATACCAGATCTGCAACCTCAACGGCCACCTCATCCCGCTCAACGATCTGTCCAAGCGCGTCAGCGAACTGGACCCTGCGAAGGAGATGGTGGTCCATTGCCGTTCCGGCGTGCGCAGCGCGCGGGCCGTGGCCTTTCTGCGCCAGGCCGGCTTCACCAAAGCGAAGAATCTCGCAGGTGGAATCCTTGCCTGGGCGGACCGCGTAGATCCGAAACTCCCCAAGTACTAAAGCCCGCGGGCAATGGCCATTCGCGGCCTAGATGTTTCTCCCGGAGGGAGAACTTTCGCTACAATTGCGGTAACGCGTTCATCCTTTCGTGTGCCTTGCAAGTTGAAAACAGTAGTTGGGAGACCTCTATGGCAAGCCCTGTAAAGGGACAGTCCAGTCTGTCTCCGTTCAATGCCGATGCGTTCCGCCTGATGTTTGAGAACGCCGCGTTCGGCATGGTGGCGGTGGACACCGATTTCCGGTTCATTCGCGCCAACGCCGCGTATTGCCGGATGCTTGGCTATAGCGAAGAAGAACTGCGGCGCAGCACCGTCCTCGCCGTCACCCACCCTGATGACCGCGAACTCACCCTGTCTGTGTTTCACGATCTGTCCATCGGCAACCAGAGAAGCCTGCAGAAGCGATACGTCGGCAAAGATGGCTCCGTTCACTGGACCCGGGTCAGCGTCTCTCCGGTTTTGGACCAGGACCGGCCGGTGGCGTTCGTCGCCGTGGTGCATGACATCACCCACGAACTGCAAACCGAAGAAGAACTGCTCAAATCAGAGACCCGCTTTCGCGCTATCTTTCAGGCAGCGGGAATCGGAATCGCCCTGGCGGACCGCGATGGGACCGTCCTGGAAAGCAATCCCGCGATGATCAAAATGCTGGGATACGCCGCAGACGAGCTCCGCGGCAAAAGCCTGGTACAGCTTACCCACCCGGAAGATGTGCCTCTCCTGGGAGCGGTACAAGAAGTAGTCTCCGGCCGGCGCGATATCTTCCAGGTGGAGAAGCGCTGCGTGCGCAAAGACTCGAGCATCATGTGGGGACTGCTCACCACCACGGCGGTCCGCGGCCCGCAGGGCAAGACAGAGTTTCTTCTGGCCATGCTGGAAGACGTTACCGGACGCAATCACCTGGAAGAGCAACTGCGCCACTCCCAGAAAATGGAGTCCGTCGGGCAGCTCGCCGGCGGCGTGGCCCATGACTTCAACAATCTTCTTACCGTCATTTTGGGCGCCGTGTATATGGGTCTGGAAGACCCGTCGCTCAGCTCCGGCTTGCGCAACAAGATGCAGCAGATCGCCGTGGCCAGCGAGCGCGCCGTCCGATTGACTGACCAGTTGCTTACCTTCAGCCGCAAACGTCCGGTGGAGCTGCTTCCCTTGGATGTCAACCAGCTTCTCCGCGACCTTTACGTGCTCATGGGGCCCATGCTGGGAGAGAACATTCGCCTGCGCGTTGCCACCCAGGCTTCTCCCGCGGTGGTGCGAGCTGATCGCGGACGGCTGGAGCAGGTCCTGGTCAACCTGGCAGTGAATGCCCGCGATGCCATGCACGGCGGAGGCGAACTCAGCATTACCACCGCCAACACCACCATCGGCGTGGCGTCGCCGGAAAAGTTAGACCCGGGCGAGTACGTGGTGGTGTCGGTCACCGATACCGGCACCGGCATCCCTGAAGACATCCGGCACCGGGTTTTTGAACCGTTTTTTACCACCAAAGAAGTCGGCAAAGGGACCGGTCTGGGGCTGGCCACGGCGTACGCCATTGCCGACCAGCACGGCGGCAGGATTACTCTCAGCAGCCAGGTGGGCGCAGGGACAACTTTTTCTCTTTATCTGCCGGCGACCAAGCTGCCGGCCGCCGGAGAAGCCTCCCGCGCGGAGCTCGCTAGCCGCCGGGGCAGCGAAACCATTCTGGTGGTGGAAGATGAGCCCGCGGTGCTGGCCCTGGTCGGCGACATGCTTGAAGACCAGGGGTACAAAGTCCTGCGGGCGCCGGGCGCGGAACAGGCTTTGCAGATGGGCTCCGCCCACGACGGCGCGATTGATCTCTTGCTGACCGACCTGGCCTTGCCCGGCACCAATGGCACAAAACTCGCAGAGAGCCTCTCTCGGCTGCGTCCGTTCTTGAAGACCATTTATATGTCCGGACACTCCGAGCGCTGGCTCCCCGACGGCAGCCACATCCCACTTCTGCAAAAGCCTTTCAGCCCGGCCGCCTTGTATCAAGCGGTGTCTGAGGTGTTGAAGTAGGGCGGCGGAGCCTTCACCGCTCCGGCTGAAAAAGATAACTTCCTTTGGCGTTCGCGCTCACCGATTCCGCCACCTGCAGAAATGCCCGCGCGGCGTGTGAGAGCTGTCCGCCTTTGCGATAGATGATCCGCAGTTTGCGCTCCAGCTTGAGTTCTTTCACCGGAACAGCGATCAGGTCTCCGCGCGCCAGCTCCGGTTCCACGGCGATTCGCGGCACCAGCGCCACGCCGTTGCCCGCGGCCACAAAGCGCTTGATGGCTTCCAGCGTTGGCATTTCCACGTCCATGTTGAGCGGCGTTTTGTGGCGCGCGAACGCCTCCAGCACTTTCAATCGGTAAGGCGACACCACGGCGTGCGCGACGAACGACTCCGCTCCCAACTGGCGTATGCTCACGCTCCTGGCTTTGGCCAGCGGATGTTTGGGCGGCACCACAAAGACCAGTTCGTCGCGAAAGACGACGACGGATTGCAGGTTGCCGTCGTCGGGACGAAACGAAAGCACGCCCAGTTCCACCGTGTGGTCGGCCACCTGCACGGCGATGGAACTTGCCAGTGACCGCTGAACCGCCACCTTAATCATGGGACAGAATCGCCGGTATTCTTCCAGCACCCGCAGCAGGTACAGTGACGTGAATTCGTTGGCGGCGATGGTCAGCATGCCGCGCTGAAACTGGCGCAGCTCTTCCAGTGACGCGCGGGCCTCGCGCCGCAGGTTGAGCATTTTCTGCGCGTACTCCTGCAGCACGCGGCCGGCGTCGGTGAGCGTGCCGTCACGTGACGAGCGGTCAAACAGCGCTTCACCGAGCTCCTCTTCCAGCTTGCGCACCACCTGGCTCACCGCGGGCTGCGTGCGGTGGACCACTTTGGCCGCGCCGGAGAAGCTGCCCGTCTGCGCTACGGCAAGAAACGTTTCCAGTTGAAACAAATCCATGATTGCTTCCTTAACTTTGGCGCCTGGCCAGCTTTCGGGTACCCAAGGCGCGGCTTATAACATAAGCAATACTTATGCTAAGTGCAACAAATATAAATTTGACTTATTGTAGACCGGGCCTGACCATGGCTAGTTCCATCCAGGGGAGGGCTTTCTATGCAGCGGTCTCGTATCTCAATCTTTGACACCACTTTACGTGATGGTGAGCAGGCGCCGGGCTGCAGCATGGGCATCCGGGAAAAGCTGCGCATGGCGTGCCAGTTGGAAGGGCTGGGCGTGGACGTGATTGAAGCCGGCTTTCCCATCGCTTCCGAAGACGATTTTCACGCGGTCCGCATGATCTCCGCGCAGCTTCGCCACCCGATTATCGCCGGGCTGGCGCGCGCCGCGGAGCCGGACATCCGCCGCGCCTGGGCCGCGCTGGAACACGCCCGCCGCCCGCGCATCCACGTATTTCTGGCCAGTTCTGACCTGCACTTGCAATGCAAGCTGCGGATCACGCGGGAGCAGGCGCTTGATCAGGTTTACAAATCGGTGTCTTACGCGCGGTCGTTGTGCGATGACGTGGAGTTCTCGCCCGAAGACGCTTCGCGCTCAGACGTGGACTTTCTCTGCTGCTTTGTGCAGGCCGCGGTGGACGCCGGCGCCACGGTCATCAATATTCCGGACACGGTGGGCTACACGCTGCCGCAGGAATTCGGACGCCTCATTGAAACCATCCGTGAAACCGTACATGGAATCCAGAGAGTAACTATCTCCGCGCACTGCCACAATGACCTCGGCCTCGCTGTCGCGAACACGCTGGCCGCCATCCAGGCGGGCGCGCGCCAGGTGGAATGCACCATCAACGGCATCGGCGAACGGGCGGGCAACGCGTCACTGGAATAGATTGTCATGGCATTGAACGTCCGCCAGGAACAGTTGCCGTATGAGACGGGCATCAACACGCGCGAGATTTACTCCACCAGCCGGCTGCTGGCCGAGCTGATCGGCTTTGAGCCGCAGCCCAACAAGGCCATTGTGGGACGCAACGCCTTCGCCCATGAAGCCGGCATTCACCAGCACGGCGTGATCAGCAACCCGCTG
>JBGPLR010000340.1:0-4477 GCA_041486545.1 Terriglobia bacterium | reverse complement strand
TGCCCGACGATGTTGAAGCGCAGATCGTCCAACGACTGCTGCAACCGGCTGGAAGCCTGCGTGGTGTCCGATCCCAGGGCGGAAACAGCTGAGCAGCTGCCGCTGCCGGAAATGGAACCATCTACGCTATGAGGACGGCCGTCAATCGCTGTATTGGGAATTCCCATGCCCGAACTGCCGAACGAGACTGCCAGGCCCGGTGTGTCCATGGTGATGGCCCCAGCTGGCCGGATGGAAGGCGCAGCCATTTCTGCGCGCAATACTTTGCTGGCGCCAAGACCCGCAGGGCCGGGAGTGGCTGCCAGCGAGGTGACCATGTATACCGTCTGCATGCCGTTGGCGTCGCAAGCTGGATTCACGCCGCCGGGCGAGACCTGCTCGGTTTGTCCGTCCCAGCAAACGCGAGCCCCAACTGGAGCAGCGGAGTCTACCGGATATGGACCAATGCCGTTGGTCTTCATGTTAAGGCGGACCCACTTGTAACCCATGGGGCCGATGACCGGGGTCATGGCAGTTTGTGGGGCCAAGTTCCAGCCCGCGGTCGCCGGCACTACGTTGCATTTTGTCCCGTTAGGAACGCCTGACGGGTAGTCGTGACAGAGCTGTGTGTCAAAGTACCGGTTGCTGGGGTCGGTGGGATCAACTACTTCACCACCCGCCGGGTTGAGAACGTACAAAACACCGCCTGCATTGCCGGCTACATCTTGCGGGACCAAATCAGCCAAACCTCCGCCCGCGGGATTAGTGGCCCATTGATACTTCAGCCGGTCGCGGACTTCTTCCACGCCGGAACGCGCCGCGTAATAAGTGCTCAAACTGGTCGCGTAGTTGGCGTCAATGCGGGTTTCAGTGTCCGCAGACACCACCATGAACAGGCCAATCGCCGACAGCAGAAGCAGAGCAAACAGCGTGAGCAGCAGGGCTGCTCCGCGCTCTCTGGTCCGTATCGCTGTTGTCATAGCGATTTTCATCATTGGCTCAACCTTGAGGTTGCGGACATTGAAGTTCGCATGTAGCCCCCGCTGGCCGGATCACGCAGCGTCGTGAGCAGGCTGAGATTGATCTTGACGGTACGGATGGAAGCGATGGTGGCTTGACCGCTTGAGGTAGAGATGTTGACTCCTCCAGATGCGTCTATGGGATTGCCATTGATGTCATAAAACGCAAACAGGTCTTCGCCGGATTGTCCTGCACCGGTGCCCGGCGGATAAACCTGGTTGGTTTCCGTGTAATTGATGGTTGTCGGTTGGGCCAGCGGACTGCCCGGAGTCTTGGGTACGGCGTAGCGCCGCACGCAGGGGCAATTCGGATCGTTGGGATCGCTGGCTACGTAGCCGACGGCCACACTGTAGACCTGCCCTTCCTGGTTGACATCGCCTTCCATCAGAATGCTCGACGGCGAAACCGCCACCAGACCCGCGGCCACGCGCGGATCAGTATTGTCCGGCATGCTGGCATACATGGAAGACTTGGGATAGCCGGCCATGTGCAGATCGCGCACTGTCTGGTCCAGAAACTCGCGCGCCTGCTGGCTCATGTCCAGTTTCATGGCTTCCGACGCTGACCTTTTCTGCATGCTGTCAACCTGTTCGAACACCGCAGCGGTAATCACGCCGAAGATGGCGACGGCGATCAGCATCTCCAGCAGCGTCACGCCCGCCGCCGCGCGCCTGCTGCGCTGTCTGGCCATGGTCCCCGATAATGGACGGCGCTGCGCCATCACAAATTCCCCCGGTAATTATGCAAAGTAACTGGCCGGGCAAAAACTGCCGCCGGACTCGCGTTGCCAACCATGGCTTTGGCGCTCACCGTGACCAGTTGCGTACCCGGCGTTGGACCGGCATCGATTCTCCAGCGCACGTCATAGCGGACGCCCGAACCTGCGGGGCACCCAGCGTACTGCATGGAGTAATTGGCGACTGGCGGCTGGCTGTAGTCCACGGCAGCGAAAGCTCCTGAGGAAACCAGCGGAGAACCGCCGGGATTTGTATCCACAACCAAGACGTTGCCGGCGCAATCGTTGACCAGGGTCATCGCGGCAGGGCCGGTTGCGCTCGCCGGAATGGCCACGATTTTTTCCATGGTGCTCTCAGCCAGGGTGGCCGCGGTGGTGTTGAGCTTGGAGCGTCCATTGTTGGCCGTCGCCACAAAGATGATCCCCATGCTTCCCAGCAGCCCCACCGTCAGTATGGTCATCGCGATCAGCAGTTCGATCAGGGTGAAGCCGCGTGACCGGCCGCGGGAGCTGGAACACCGAATTTGTGCAACTTTTTTCATGCCGTCTTCTAAACTAACTTCCCCAAAGCCAACTTCCCTAATTCCAATTTCTTCCGCCGCCCGGTGCCGCCGTGTAAACCCATGTCTTGACCCTCCCGGTAGGGCTCACGGAGACCGCGGCGTAAGAGATATCCACTGTTGAACGTTGCATTTGCAAATACTGCACCCATGCCACTGATCGCGAAGTAGAGCTGGAAGTAATCAGATTCACGCAACCGGAAGTGGTTGAGGTCCTTTGACAAGGCACGCCGCGTCCATTCCAGGCCAGCCCAGGCACCATGCGGTCTTGCTGGTTGTACATCACTGAGTCTTCCACCGAGAGAGGTGTGAAGCCCAAAGTTGTCTGGTCCATGGTCACGGGCAAGCCCGCATTATTCAAAGTGACCAGCCCTGACAACTGCACTTGCGGTTCAGTAGGAGCGCAGACTCCATCGCCATCCAGATCCAGACAAACTTGGGCTGGACGCGCCCCTGGCGGCGTGCTCAGCACTTCGTAGTAGGTGTTGTCCTGGGTGGACCGTATGCGGGCCTGCTGATAAAAACTGGCCAGCTGCTGGGCGGCCGATTTCAGCTTGGCGTTGTCCACCACACGGGAGATGCTGGGGAGAGCAACTCCTCCCACGACCAGCATGATCGCCAGCACGATCAGCAACTCCGTTAGGCTGAACCCCGCTCGTGATTTCTTTCCCGCCAACCTCACTCCACACCTTCCTGGACAAGCTGTGAGCTCGCTCGTTTTTGAGCGACGAAAAGGGCCCTATCAACACATAAGTGCTTGCATGCATCCGAACCATCTACCCTGGCCAAGGGGGGGCTGCCAGGCTGTCAAACGCGAGTAGATTTCAGATGACTTTCGTAAGGTTACTTTGGTACCCGAACATAGTACCGTACACGCAAGTGTGATCTGTTAATAATCCTCTTAAGCTATTGATTATAAAATAATTATATTTATTTTGCCAGTGCCCAAAAATGGGTCCAAGGGCCACCTGTTGATGCGGCCGTCCGGCCTCCTGGTGCTGTGTTCTTGTGGCCCTTGGCCGTTAGGCCATTGGCCATAGGAACAGCAACCAGATGCATATACACAGCAAATGTTTTCATGTCGAAACGTTCTCCGTCACACGTTCTATGTGACGGCCAAGTTTCGTCCAGCGCTCGTCGCGGTCCTTCAGGAGGTCTCCGCTTCTTCCGCCAAGCCTTGGTTCGCCGGCGCCGCCGTGTTCGGAAATGGCGACTGGTGGGATTGGGCGATGACGGGAAGAGTAACCCAGTACCCGTTTTCACTCCTTGGCTGGTCATGCGAGGGAGCAGGCTTAGGACACAACAGCTTGTGTATAATTCGGTTGCCTTTTTGCACAGGGAATCTATTCCCCCGGGGAACGAGTTTCCCCGCATCCTAAGGTATGTATCGCCAGGAGGACCGCATGGCTTCGCGTCTTTTACTTCTAGTCTTCATAATAGTTTCTCTTGCTTTCCCGGTTTCCAGCCTTTCCCAGCAAGCCTGTAGAGCCGAGTTCTCCGTGGGTGTGATCGGGGCCACCGGAGACAGCTTCCGTGGACTCGGCGCGGACGACTTCACGGCACGCGCCGCCAAATCCGCCATCGCCATCAAGTCGGTGACATTCGATGATGGTCCCCGCCGCGTGCTGTTTGTCGCAGACAACGGCAAGAAGATCAACAGCAATACTAGAAAAGTTGAGATCGAAATGGTGAATGCCATGATGGCCGCGGGGCGTCCGGGCGACACTTTTGCTTTGATCGCCACCCATGGAGTAAAACGCACTGCAAAATTTGGCGAAGAACGCGCCAATTTGACCTCTGTTCTGGCCCAGGAGGTGGACAGCAAATCCGGAGCCACCGTAGGCGTGCTGGATGCGGTCATGGAAGGAATTGAATGGTTCGGAGCTCCCGCCAATGGTGACGCGATTGTGGTCATCGCTGCTGAACTGGAAGGGAGCCGCAAGGCCAATCCTAAAGCGGTCGCCAAAGCCCTGGCGGAACACCGTATCCGCATGTTCGGTTTGGCGCTAGGCCCGGTGGCCACCAAGAGCGTAGTGGCTGGCGGGACGATGACCTCCACAACTTCCCAAGGGCTGGCGTATACAACACCGGGCGTCGGCGACATGGTGTACAACACCGGCGACGAGAATTTCTTCCCGCTCACCAGCCGCAGCGGCGGACTGGTGCTGGGCGTGCTCGGCGG
>JBGPLR010000339.1:0-4481 GCA_041486545.1 Terriglobia bacterium | reverse complement strand
GTGTTGCGGCGCAATTCCCTGGGGCAGCCGTTGCGCAGCGGCCAGCGCCGGCAGGAGTAATAAAAGGATCAAAACGTACTTTTTAGAAGCCATGTACTCTCTTGGACTCACCGCGCCACAACCGCGTGAGCCGGGTTCCTTTGCAAATTTGTTGCGAATTCCGCTACGGGAAGATACCACAGGCCCGCGCGTGAAACAGTTGCTCAAGCTGGTCCGGCGCGTTGCTGCATTCAGGAACTACGGCGCCGGGCCTCCACAACTCGCCCCGCGGCCCCACCGCCACCGCGCTCTGGGGAAAATCCGCGCGCGATAAACTGCGCAGCACCGGCAAGATGCTCATGGCCGGATCAAGCTTTGGCCCGCCGGGCTTTGGCTGCCGCACGGGATACACCTGGCCGCTCAGGAACGAACCATCCGGCGCCAGATGCGCCTCCAGAATCAGCGATAGCCCGTTCTCGCCGTTCAAGTTGAACGGCCCATAAGTGGCGAAATTGCCCAGCGAATAAGCGATGAGCTTGCCCTGATAGATTTCCATGGCGCGGACCACATGCGGGCCGCTGCCGACCACCATTCCCGCGCCGGCGTCAATCGCGGCATGGGCAAAGCGGCGAAGGTCGCCCCGGTCTTCGCCCAGAAATTTTTCGTCGCCGGCCAGCACGTGTTGTCGCGCAGAGCCTTCCCCGCCTCCGTGAAAAGAGACAATCACCAAGTCGGCTTCCGCGCGCGCCTGCCGGATCGCCGCCAGAGCGTCGTCAAGATCAAGCAGGTTGTACGCGCCGGGATAGGTTGCGAATGCGATGATCGCGATCTTCTTGCCCTTCACCGTCAAGTGCGCGATGTCACCAATCTCGCCGCTGTGCGCGATGCCCTGCCCATCGAGCGCCGTGCGCGAACTGGTCCGGCCTTCCTGGCCAAAATCCATGGCGTGATTGTTGGCCAGGCCCATCGCGGTAAAGCCCGCGGCTTTCAAGTGCGCGGCATAGCGCGGCGGGACGCGGAACGCGTAGCAATTCCCCAGCGCCTTGCCTCTGCACTTAAGGGATGTGCCACCCTCGGTGAGAGGTCCTTCCAGATTGCCAAAAACGATGTCACCACGCTTCAGCAGCGGAGCAACTTCCTGCAGTAAATCTGCGCCGTCGCTGGGAGGCAGCAAGCCGCCGGTTGCGTCAGGGAACGTGGTGCCCAGCATCACGTCACCGACGGCGGTAATCACAATTTCGCGGTCATTCAATGGTGGAGGCAGCGGGCTCGGCCCCGAGCGCGCCGGCAACGGCACAGGCGTTGGCACTGGAGACGCGGTGGGCGACTCTTGCGACGCATAGCCGGCTTCCGGCGTTGGCGAAGGTGTGGGTGTGGGTGTGGATTGTGCAGCAGGAGTGGCTTGCGGAGCCGGTGAAGATTCTGCCGGGGGCGTGGGTGAAGGTGCGGCCCCAGCTTGCGATGGCTGCTGGCTCTGGGTTTGTTGCGCAGATCCCATCTCAGCCCCGCTTGGCCAACCGGCAACGGCATAAAGGCTTAGCGCGACGAAGGCAGCTGCCGTCCGCAGACACCAAAGCCCGAATTTTGAGTACAACTTTGCCATGCCCAAATTTTTTGTATTGATTCCTGATTGACCTTCTGGGCCGCGCGTGTCTGCGTCAATCCGCGGTAAGACTTTGCCGTTCTCCCGCAACCACCATTTCAACACAGCGGTTCCAGGCAAACCAATAAGCGATTTCCCTGTAGTCCTTAACTCCAAAGATCGCCAGATCAGCATCTTTTCCCGGCTCAATGCTTCCCTTGCGGTCTTGCAGCCGCATTGCGCATGCCGCGTTGATGGTAACTGCGCTGATGGCTTCCTCCGGCGACATCTTCATGTGCGTGCAGGCCAGGGACATGATGAACGGCAGGCTGGGCGTGGGTGACGTCCCCGGATTGTAGTCGGTGGCCAGAGCAACCGGAACGCCCGATTCAATCAAACGCCGCGCATCGGGAAATTCTTTGTGTCCCAGAAAATAGTTCGCGCCGGGAAGCAGAACGGCTACGGTGTCACCGCCGGCAAGCGCAGGGATATCCTCCGCCGGCACACAATCCATATGGTCCAGTGACGCAGGATTGTGCGCGAGCAAGCCACCCAACCGCGAAGGCGTAAACTGGCCGACGTGCGCCCGCGTGTTCAGTCCATGACGCCGCGCCGCCGCCAGGATTCTCTCGGACTGCTCCACGGTGAACGCGCCGTGCTCGCAGAAGACGTCCACGTATTGCGCAAGCTTTCTGCGGGCGACCAGCGGAATGATCTCGTCGCAGACTTTATCTACGTATTGTTGCGGCCTAGCGGCAAACTCCGGCGGGACCACGTGCGCCGCCAGCAGCGTAGGCTGCACCGTCCCCGGCCAGCGCAGCGCGGCGTCGCGGATGGCTTCCAGAGACTTGATCTCAGCTTCCGTGCTCAGTCCGTAGCCGGATTTGGCTTCGACGGTGGCTGTGCCATGCTCCATCAGCGCCTGGAACCCGCTGAGTACGTCCGCCGCAAGCGCTTTACGTGAAGCCCCGCGCACCGCGGCAACGCTCGACCGGATGCCACCGCCAGCCGCCGCGATTTCTTCATACGACGCCCCGCTGATGCGCTTTTCAAAATCTACGAGCCTGGGTGCGGCAAAAGCGGGATGCGTATGGCAGTCCACCAGGCCGGGCAGAACCACTCCGCCCTGGCAATCAAGTTCGTGCAGCTTGCGGCGGTTCTTTCGGTTCTTCTTAATCCAGGGATCGCGGAGGAGATCGCGCTGGCGACCTACAGCAATAATTTTGCCGCCCCCACACAGCACTGCTGCGTCTTCGATCAGAGTAAGTTCTTTGAGCGCTGGGCCGCGGCGCGGCGATGTATCACCCCGCAGGGTAAGCAACTGGCCGATGTTGGCCAGGAGGAGGTAGGGGGACGGAGACTGGGTGTTTTTCTTCAAGTTTTGCGGGTAAACCAAGATTATTCGGGGTCGTTCAAACTTCTACAATACATCGTTCCACGCCACAGCGGGAACAGCGCCACACATCGTCAATCATGAGAGGGCTGTCACAGAGCGGGCAGGTTGTTTCAACTGCGGGCTGAACGTTCAGAAGCTGCTCTTTCAATTTCAATCTACGTGGCAGGATCTGGGCGCTACGAACCAGAAACCACAAGCCTCCGAGAAACATCAGGGTAAGGATGGATGCGATCACCGCTGTCACCGGCCCGCCTCTCCCTGCGATCCAAGCAACGACTGCGATGATGCCCATGCAAGCCACGGAAAACCAAAGAAATGCCGTGCTGCTCCGCGGATTGGAATGCGGGTCCTGACGGCAGACCACGCACATCCACAAACGGCGAAAGCCCAGCGGGAACAGAGGGATAAAGAACAAATGCAATACTTCGAAGCTTCTGACCGCCAGTGAGCGCCGCGGGCCGGCACAAGACAGACAGAAGTCGTTCCGATAAGCCACAGTCTTGGGCTTGAATTGGTAGATCCCGTAAATAATAAACATGAGCCCGATTCCAATTTTGGCAATTCCGGGGATTTTGGCAATTCTGGCAATCTACTTCATCGGAATCATCACACCAGTCTTCTCCGCAAAACTCTTGGCCTCGTCATACCCGGCATCCACATGCCGGGCCACGCCGATGCCCGGATCGTTGGTCAGCACGCGTTCAATGCGTTTGGCCATGGCGTCGGTACCGTCAGCAACGGTCACCTGCCCGGCGTGGAGCGAATATCCAATGCCAACGCCGCCGCCGTTGTGAATCGAAACCCAACTGGCGCCGCTGGCGGTGTTGAGCATTGCGTTGAGCAGAGGCCAGTCGGCCACGGCGTCACTGCCATCCTTCATGCTTTCGGTTTCACGGTACGGAGACGCCACCGAGCCGCAATCCAGATGGTCGCGGCCAATCACAATTGGCGCTTTGAGCTTGCCCTTCTTGACCAGATCATTCATGGCCAGGCCGAACTGCGCACGTTCGCCATAGCCCAGCCAGCATATGCGCGCCGGCAAGCCCTGGAACTTGATGCGCTTGCGCGCCAGCTTGATCCAGCGGTCAAGAATGCGGTTCTGCGGAAACATTTCCAGCACCAGATCATCGGTCACGGCAATGTCCGCCGGATCGCCCGAAAGCGCCACCCAGCGGAACGGCCCTCGGCCTTCGCAAAACAGCGGACGAATGTACGCCGGCACGAACCCGGGAAAATCGTAAGCATTCTTTACGCCGCGCTGGTGGGCGAAGGTACGGATGTTGTTGCCGTAATCGAACGTGACCGAGCCCATCTTCTGCAGGCTTAACATGCCTTCCACGTGGCGGGCCATGGCGTCCAGCGATCTTTCGAGATACGCCTTGGGATCACTCTTGCGCAACTCCAGCGCCTGTTCCAAAGACATGCCGTTGGGCACGTAGCCGTTTAGCGGATCGTGGGCGGATGTCTGGTCGGTGAGGATGTCCGGCAGCACGCCGCGCTCGGCCAGTTCAGGAATTACGTCAG
>JBGPLR010000338.1:0-4482 GCA_041486545.1 Terriglobia bacterium | reverse complement strand
TGATTGGCGAATCCGTGAGCCGCATCGAGTGGGCGCTGCGCGAAATCCTGCCAGGAGAGCCTGAGACCAAAGACGAGGGTAGGGTCAAAGAAAACAGCCGCAAGTTCCCGGTGAACACGCCGCGCTAAACCAACTCTTTGTGCTAAACCAGCATTTTTGCGCTAGACCGGCGCTTTGAGCTAAGGCAGCGCTTTGAAAATGGCAATCGGCACGAGAATGCCAATGGCCAGCCCGTAAGCCAGATCCGCCCAGAAGAATTTGGCATAGTTCAGGACGTAAACCAAAGCAACAATGGGGTAGCTGGCAATCGCCAGAAGATTGAACTTGCCGGCTTCCGCCGGCATGAGCTTCCACATCCCTTTCAGGTCCTGTGTGGAGGGAAACGCGTGCATGCCAAGGGACAGTCCCAGCCAGTAGAAGAAATAGGCCAGAGGGTCGGCGACGCGGAATTCCCACAGCGGCAGAAATGCGGCGGAGCAAAACAACACGCAGAAGGCGGAGTTTAGAAAGAACGGCCCCATGGCTACCAGGAAGATTTTCTTGAAATCCGTGGTGGCTTCATGAATTACATACCCGGCGGGATTGCCGAAGCGGAAATAACGTACGTCGAAGACGGCGAGCCGGGCAATGCGGCAGCAGAGCAAATGGGCCGCCTGGTGCACGATGACTCCGGGAAAGGTAAGCACCGAGATTACAACGCTGGGGATCAGGAACATCAACGCTTGGCTCCTTTCGGCGGGAAGCGGCGGTCATATTCGTCTTTGTCCAGAACCTCGCGGGATTGCAAGCGGTAGCGAATGCGCACCGAGTAGTCTTCAAACGCGGCGCGGTCGTCCGGCGAGGCCTGCGCCAGGGTTTGCGCCTTGGCCAGCATTTGCTCGGCCTGGTCGCGGAACTTGGCATCTCCCGTCAGGGCGTATTTGCAAGCCAGAGCGGCCGCAACGCTGGCATTGAGATTGGGATCGCCCGGACTTTTGTCCAGAGCAGCCTGGGCGAAGGCCAGTGACGCATCATAATCCTTGCGATAAAAAGCGGCGCGCGAATTGAAAACCTGAGACGCAATCGCCAGGTTGAGGGCTTGCGGGTATTCCTTGGCGGCTTCGGTCATAAGCCGCGCAGCCTCGTCGTACTGGCCTTGGCCATCAAGCGTAACGGCGCGCCGCGCTTTGCGGACAGCGTTCACCGAGCTCTTGAACATGCCATTGACTTCTTTGTACAAGGCATCGGCATGGTCCCAATGCGAGCGCTGGCTGAAGAAACGCACGGCGCCGTCAGGATCACCGGCCATGAAACGCGCTTTGGCGCCGAGAAGGGCAGCCTTTTGCGTGTCCGGCAAGATTAAAAGCGCTTGCTGAAATTCATTGGCAGCGCGGGTGTAGTCATGGCGGTCCATGGCGCGCTCGCCCCGGACCATGTGGCGTTCTGCGGCAAAGTAATGCCGGCTGCGCCACAACGACCATCCCAGAAGAAGCAGCAACACAGCCAGGCCGGCTTTGAGCCAGAGTGGGAAAGGCCGATGGTAGAGCCCGGGAGCACAGCTATCGCAAACCGGTTTGCCGCCGATAAGCGGCAGCTGAGTGTCGCCATGGTCCGTCGCGCAAACCGAGCAGATGGTGGGGTCCATGATGCGCCCCAGCTGCAGCTTTTCGCCTGCGGCTTTGGTTTCCGCCGGGAGCTTCTCCGCGCATGGCGCGCAGATGGGCTTCCCGTCCAGGGCAAACATCTCTCCCGACGGTTGTTCAGAACCGCAGACGCTACAGGTTGCTTTGCGCATGTAGTGGTTCTATTTGAGCAATGTTGGCGACAAGACGCAACTGCCTTCCGACGCTGGACCAAAGAAAAGACGCCAGCGTGCGCACCAGCTAGCGAGACGACCGGCCCTTGAGGGTCTTCAGTTCGTCAGGGTTGATCTCCCGCCACTCTCCCGGCTGAAGACCTTGCAGCCGGACATGGCCAATGGCTACGCGCACCAGGCGGAGCGTGGGATGGCCGACAGCCGCGGTCATCCGCCGCACCTGGCGATTGCGGCCTTCGATAAGCGCGAGCTCCAGCCACGCCGTGGGAATGTTCTTGCGGTAGCGAATCGGCGGGTCGCGTGGCGGAAGCGCGGGTTCTTCTTCCGCCGCCAGGAGCCGCGCCTGCGCAGGCAGCGTGCGTTTGCCCTGGATGACCACGCCTTCGGCCAGGCGGCGCAATGCATCGCCCGACGGGATGCCTTCTACTTGGACCCAATAAGTCCGCGGGTGCTGGAATTTAGGATCGGTGAGCTGGTGCTGCAGGTCGCCGTCGTCGGTGAGCAGCAGCAGACCTTCGCTGTCATGATCGAGCCGGCCTGCAGGATAGACGCCGGCAACCGGGACGTAGCGCTTGAGCGTGTGCCCATCGCCGGAGTACTGACTCAGCGCGCCAAATGGTTTATAGAAGAGGATGTAGCGGTGTGGCACCGACTAAGCTTACCCGAAGCTTGGCTTCAGAAAGCAACGCATGGGCGCGGAGAGCAAAGGCACGAGTGGAAAGGAGCGTAAACTGCGCGACAGTTGAGGCTACAGGTTCGCAACGGTGCATCAGCGCCCATGATCGCTTTCTTTCTGGCTGGTGTTGCGGTTATGAAAAGTCGCAAACGCAGTATGAATCGTCAACACCGCCAGAAAAATCTGTTGTCAAAGACCAGGTATGAGTGCGCGAAACGCCAAACGTTCCGCAAAATGAGCTGCCGGGACTTATGCCATGGCCAGCAGGAAGTAGCTAACACCGAGCCAGGTAGCAAACGCGCCCACGGTCAGCGTGACCCGGAGAGAGAAGCTATCAAGAGTGCGATTATTTTTGCCGTCGAACATGATGTGTTTTTCCTTTCAGAGCTAATTACGTTTGTGGTTGCTATTTGGTTACAACAAACTTCGAGCTTTTGTATTGCACCTGCCATGCCAACTTGGCGACAGCCCGCAAAGCCTTGATTTTCAGCATGGAATCGCGCCATCGAGCAACGATCATGGGCTCGAGATGTTCGCTTTCGAATGTAATAGTGTTCGCAATCGGACACTAACAAAGTGACCAAACCAAATAGCAGCACGTACGTCTAATGAGCATGCACACGCGAGTATGCGTGTGCTCAGCTTGTCTCCCGTGCAGTAAAATCAAGAGGTGGTAACTCCCTCTTCTGTTTCTTCTCACAAGTCTTCCGGTCAGCGGCGCGCGGCGCCGGGGCCTGGCATCCTGGGGTTCTTTCTCAGCTTGCCGAAATTCAAAAAAGATCCATTAGGCTGTTTTGCCGAAATGGTGCGCGAGTTCGGCGACGTAGTCCGCTATCGCGGCATGTGGGCCACCTACCAGTTGAACCATCCGGACCACATCCAGCAGGTGCTGCAAACCAATTTCGCCGCTTATCGCAAAGGGCGCGACTACAGCATCCTGAAGCTTTCGCTGGGCGAAGGCCTGCTGACCAGCGAAGGCGCGCTGTGGCAGCGGCAGCGCAAGATGACGCAGGCGGCGTTCCAGAGCCAGCAGGTGGCGTCGTCCGTGCGCGTGATGGAAGAACAGGCGCTGGCCATGCTGGAACGCTGGCAGCCGCGCGCCGCGAAGCATGAAGTCTTTGACATTGTTCCCGACCTGATGCGCCTCACGCTGAACATTGTGAGCCAGGCGCTGTTCTCCACCAGCCTGGAAGCCGATCTTGACGTGATCCAGCAGGCGCTGCACGTGGGCCGCGAGTTCTCCGTGGAGCGTGCATGGTCGGTGGTGCGGGTACCGCACCAGATCCCCACGCGCCGCCACCGCGAGCACCGCAAATCCATGGCCAGCTTTCACGCGGTGGTGGACCGCATGATCGCCGCGCGCGAAAACTCGCTGGAGAACGGCCGGAAGACCGACCTGCTGACGTCGCTGATGGACGCTCGCGATGAAACCGGCGCCGCCATGTCCGCCAAGCAGTTGCGCGACGAAGTGGCCACGCTGCTTACCGCCGGACATGAGACCACCACGCTGGTGCTGGCCTGGGCGCTGTTTCTCATCGCCACGCGGCCTGAAGTCATGGAACGCATGGCCGGCGAGGCGCGCTTCCTCAACGGCGCAGCGCCCGCGTATGAAGATCTGTTCAAGTTGAAGTACACGCGCAACGTCGCCGAAGAAGCCATGCGTCTGTACCCGCCGGTGTGGGCGCTCTCCCGCACCGCAGTCAAGGAAGATGAGATCGGCGGGTACAAAGTTACGCCGGGAACCGAGGTCCTGATCTTCCCTTGCGTCACGCACCGCGACCCGCGCTGGTGGCCGGAGCCGGAGCGCTTCAATCCAGAGCGGTTCACGGCGGAGAATGCGGCGGCGCGTCCGCGCTGCGCCTATCTTCCCTTCGGCGCCGGACCGCGTACCTGCGTGGGCCTGAACTTTGCCATGACGGAAATCCTGGTGGTGTTGGCGATGACCCTCCAGCGCTTTCGCCTGGAACTGGCGGTAGATCCGGCCAAGGTGGAAGCCGAACCTTCGGTCACG
>JBGPLR010000337.1:0-4498 GCA_041486545.1 Terriglobia bacterium | reverse complement strand
CTGCTGGAGTTGGAAAGACTTTATCCGACGCTGGACGCCCTGGCCGCAGCGCTCGAAGCCAAGGGCAAAGAATTTCATAACATCATGAAATCCGGCCGCACGCACATGCAGGACGCGGTGCCCATCCGGTTGGGCCAGGAATTTGCCGCCTACGCGGTGGCCATGCGCAAAGCTCTGGCCGACATTCGCCATGCGTCGGATTCTCTGCGTGAACTGGGCCTCGGCGGATCGGCCGTGGGCACGGGCATCAATACGCATCCTGACTATCGCGCCAAGGCCGTGGCCAACCTGGCGAAAATCTCAGGACAGAAACTCACACCCGCCTCCGACATGCGCTGGGCCATGCAATCAAACGCATGCATGGCGCAGGTGTCTTCGTCGCTGAGGAACCTGGCGCTGGAAATCATCCGCATCTCCAACGACCTGCGCATGATCTCCTCCGGCCCCAACACCGGCTTTGCGGAAATCAACTTGCCCGGGCTGCAGCCCGGCTCTTCCATCATGCCGGGTAAGATCAATCCGGTGATGCCGGAACTGGCGGCGATGGTTTCATTCCAGGTGGTGGGCAACGATGCGGCCGTCGCTCTGGCGGTGCAGGCGGGCCAGCTTGAACTCAACGTGATGATGCCGACGATGGCTTACAACGTGCTGCAGTCCATCACCATCCTCACCAACATGCTGCAGGTGTTCACGGAGAAATGCGTCAAGGGCCTCACCGCCAACGAAAAACGTAACACCTTCTACGCGCAGAGCACGGTGTCATTGGCCACGGCGCTGAATCCGTATATCGGCTATCAGAAAGCCGCGGAGATTGTGAAGGAATCTGTGGCGACCGGCCGTTCGATCATCGACATTGCCCGCGACAAGAAGCTGCTTAGTGAGAAAGAGATTGAAGAGATCCTTGATCCGGTGAGCATGACCGAACCGCAGTATCCGAAAGAGGCGGCGAAACATCGGGAAGAGGTGAAGGCAAAGAAGTAGCTGTTTTTGTCCCGAGCGCGAGCGAGGGATCCCTATTGCCAAGAAAAGACCTGAATGAATAAGGAAGAGCTAGCCGCGAATCAATGAGAAATTACGCGAATTGCAACTTGGATTCGTGTTCATTCGCGAAAATTCGCGGCCAATGTTTTCTCGTTCTGATAGGGGTCCCTCGCTATGCTCGGGATTTCAGAAGAAGCTGCGCTCGGGATTACAGAAAAATCAGCATGCCCACCTGAACAGCGCGGCGCCCACGGTGAATCCGGCGCCCACCGCCGCGACCAGCACCAGGTCGCCTTTTTTCAAACGGCCTTGCTGGCGCGCCGTGTCCAGGGCCAGCGGGATGGTCCCTGCCGTGGTGTTGCCGTATTCGCCGATGTTGATGATGATCTTGTCTTCTTTTAGTCCCATGCGGTCCGCGGCGGACATGATGATACGGCGGTTGGCCTGATGCGGAACAAACAGCGCCAGGTCGTCGGCGGTGAAGCCGTTGCGTTCCAGCAGCGCTGCGGAAGACTCGGCCATTTTGCGGACGGCGTACTTGAATACCGCCTGGCCGTCCTGATGGACGTAATGCATCTTGTTCTTCACCGTCTCACACGTTGCCGGATTCAAGCTGCCGCCGCCCGGCATGTTGAGCGAGCACGCGCCGGAACCGTCCACCTCATGCATGAAGTCAATGCAATAGTTGTCGTCAGTGGCCGGCTCAATCACCACCGCGCCCGCGCCGTCGCCAAAGATCACGCAGGTTGCGCGATCGGTGTAGTCAATGATGGAGGACATCACGTCCGCGCCAATCACCAGGACCCGCTTGTGCGCGCCGCTCTCCACAAACTTTATGCCGGTCTGCAACGCGTACACGAACCCGGAACAGGCTGCGGAAATATCAAAACCCCATGCGCCTTTGGCGCCCAGGCGGTCCTGGACCAGGCACGCGGTGGCGGGGAAAGCCATGTCCGGCGTGACCGTGCCGATGAAAATGGCTTCCAATTCGCTGGCGGACATGCCGCGCTCGGCCAGGGCTTTCTTGGCAGCTTCCGTCGCCAGGTGCGACGTGGCTACGCCTTTGTCCACAATGTGGCGCTGCTTGATGCCGGTGCGCTCTTCAATCCACTGGCTGTTGGTGTCTACCATTTTTTCCAGGTCAGCGTTGGTCAGCAACCGCGGAGGCACATACGTTCCCAGGGCCGAGATTTTTGCGCGCACAAGGTTTGCCAATAGAGTTCTCCGGAGCGATCAAACTGAAACCAATATTGTAAGCGGTTTTGCAGGTGAGGGACAGGAGTTTGCTGACGAGAGGAGATGGCGTGAGCAGCGGGGCCGGCTTGCGCGCCGAGCCGCCTGTCCCAGTCGCCGAACACTGTCAGCAGATTGAAAGCACGTCAGCGGTTTGCCGCGAAGCGGCCAAGGAAAATGTCCCGCAGCACACGCACTAGCCCGTTACCGTTGCTTCCTTCCGGACCTGGCGGGGTTGGCGGGATTACGTCGCGCGGGACCCAATGATTCTAACACTTTCGCCACATACCTCCGTTCCGCCCGCGCGCGCTTTCCGCTATGCTCCCGCCGCGAATTCAAGCAGAATAACAGTGTGTCTTCCACTCCAGCAGCGCCGTCCTCTGCCGCGGTAGTCCCCAACCGCTTCGGCAGCGCTGAGCGGTTCTTCCAGTGGTCGCTCTACCTGCTGCTGGCCACCGGCTTTGTGGCCCTGATGGGCACCAGCAAGCTGGACGCGCCCTCGCTGGCCCTGGTGATTCCGGCCCTGTTGTTCCGCGGCTACCTGCTGCTGATGCGGAAATCGTTCAACATTTCCGAACGCTGGACCAGTTACCTGACGCTGGCCTATTTCGTTTTTTACGTGGCCGACTACTTCTACTTCTCCCAAAGCTTTGTGAACGCCACCGTGCACATGGTGCTGTTCAGCATGGTGATCAAAATATTTTCGGTGCGGCGCGACCGTGACCTGATCTACCTGGCGATTCTGTCCTTCATGATGGTGCTGGCCGCCGCCGTGCTCACCGTGGACACGCTCTTCCTGCTGACGTTTTCGCTGTTCATTGTGGTGGCCATTGCCACCTTCGTCAGCCTGGAGATGCGCCGCTCAGAGCTCGATGGCGTGGCCGCCGGGGTGCCTCCGCAACAGGATGGCCGGTTCCATCGCGCACTCGCCGGCGGTTCGGCGCTCCTGGGCCTGCTCACGCTGGGCGGCGCCGGATTGATCTTCCTGATCCTGCCGCGCGTGAGTTCCGCCGGATACCTGCATACCTTCACCAGCCAAGGCAGCATCGTCAGCGGCTTCAGCCAGGATGTTCGCCTGGGCGGCATCGGCACCATCCAGCAGTCCAGCGCGGTGGTGATGCATGTGCAAGTCACCTACGGGAAACTTCCGGCCGACGTGAAGTGGCGCGGCACGGCGCTGGCAAACTTTGATGGACAGCGCTGGTGGAACGCCTCTGAGGCCCCTGCCTTCCGCGGCTTGAACAATGCTCCGCTGGACCTTTCGCGCGTCGCCCCCACAGCGTTTTACTCCGGAGCCGTCCGGCCGTCTCCGGTGCCTACCTTCCGCTACCGGGTGGTCATGGAACCCTTGGGGCTCAACTTGTTTTTCCTGGCCCCGGTGCCGACCAAAATCAGCGGCGACTACCGCGTAGTCGGCGTCCTCTCGAACGGGACTGTAGCCGTGGGCCCACCATCGCCGGACGTACTGGCCAGCACAGACCCGGATACGGCGCAGATCATCGGGATCTACTCGGCGGAAGCTGACGCGCGCGATCCCCAGCCTTTCGTGCGGAATTCGGTTTCCAACGTCTATCCCGCTGCCATCGCCAACATCTACCGCCAGTTGCCTTTGCGCCTGGATCCCCGGATTGCCGAACTCGCGCGCCGGGTCACCGCGTCAGACGATTCGAACTACGCCCGCGCCCGGTCCATCCAGGCTTACCTCAAAACCAATTATTCATACACGCTGGAATTGCCGGGAGTGAACGCCCCTGATCAACTGGCGTACTTCCTGTTTGACCGCAAGAAAGGCCACTGCGAGTACTTTGCCACATCCATGGCCATCATGCTGCGCACGCTGGGCATTCCCACTCGCGTGGTCAACGGGTTCCGCGGCGGAGAATACAACGACTTGATCGGAAGTTACATTGTGCGCGAGCAGGACGCGCATTCCTGGGTGGAGGTTTACTTCCCCGAATTTGGCTGGGTAACGTTTGATCCTACGCCTTCCCGTCCGGCGGGGGCGCGGGCTGACAAGTGGGCGCGGCTGGGCCTGTACACGGACGCGCTGCGCGAAATGTGGCGCGAGTGGGTCGTAAACTACGACTTCAGCCACCAGATGAAGCTCAGCTCTGAACTCAGCGCCACCACCGGCAAGGCGCAGTCATCATTCCGCATCTGGCTGTGGCGCAAATACCGCGCCATGGTCCGCGCCGTTTCCCTCTGGCAGCGCCGCCTGGAAGCCATGACACCGGGTGAAATGGCATTCTGGTGCGTGTTGCTGGCGCTGGCCCTGGCCCTGCCG
>JBGPLR010000336.1:0-4501 GCA_041486545.1 Terriglobia bacterium | reverse complement strand
CGGCCGGGCGGCAGAGCTGGCTGGCGCGACCCTCGATGCCGAGGCGGCAAGATTGGCGGGCTTGAGAGACCGTCTGGAACTGGGCATACTGAAGCAGGTGGGAGAAGCTGCGCACCAGCAGACTGGCGCCCATCAGCAGTACCAGAGAGATTGCCACCTGAAGTACTACCAGCGCGCCCAGGACCCGCCCGCGGCGATGGCCTCCGGTGGAACCGCGTCCCTCATCACGGAGAGTTTCATTCACATTGGTGCGGGAAAGCTGCAACGCGGGAAAGATGCCAAAGGCCAGCCCAGTGAAGACCGAGAGCCCCAGAGTGAAGAGCAGGACGCGCGCGTCCATGGTGATGGGGAAGCCCTGCGGCAGGTTGTTTTGGCTGAGAGATGCCAGATACCTGGTGGCAGCCCAGCTTACGCCCAGTCCCAAAGTCCCGCCGACGAGCGCCATCAAAACGCTTTCCGTTAGCAACTGGAAGATGAGCGCGCCGCGTTGCGCACCCAGGGCCGCCCGCACGGCAATTTCTTTTTTGCGCGCCAGCGCGCGCGAGAGCAGCAGGCTGGCCACGTTGGCACAGGCAATCAGCAACACCAGGCCCACAAACCCGGTCAGGAAAGCCAGCTTGCTGGAGAGGTCTGACACCAGGGAGTCCTGCAGGTTGGCCACGGACGGTGAAATGCCCGGATCGGCGTCAGGCGCGGCGGAGTTTTCGTTGCGGTATTGCTGATGCAGCACCTGCATTTCCGCCAGCGCTCTTGCGCGCGAGACGCCGGGGCGCAGACGGGCAACAGCGCCCAGGTAACCAACGCCCTGCCGCAAGCGCTGCGGGGTGAACAAAGAATGTTCGAAGTAGCGCGGCGTCCATATGTCCACGGGTCCGAGAAATGGAAACTGCACGCCTGGAGGCAACACGCCCACGATGGTGTACGACTGGGTATCAAGCGTCACGGTTTGCCCGACAACGCTGCGGTCGGCGCCAAAGCGGCTGTGCCATAGTTCGTCGCCGATCATCACCACGGGTTTTCCCGCGGGCTGGCCTTCGTCGGACAAGAACACGCGGCCAAGTTGCGGCTTCACGCCCAGCATCTCAAAGAAGCCCGGGGAGACGCGTCCGGCCGCCACCTGCGCCGGCTCGCCGCGTCCGGTGAGATTGAAGTTGTCAATGGCGCCCACGGCAAAACCGGAGAATGACTGGTTGTGCTCGCGGAGCAAGTCCGTCCAGCCCAGCGTACAGCAGCGGCTGCCGCCGCTCTTGTCCTTGGCATCCAGCGCCACCAGTTGCCGCGGATTTTCATACGGCAGGGGCCGGAGCATCAGCGCGCTGGTGATGGTGAAAATGGCGGTGTTGCCGCCAATCCCCAGCGCCAGAGTGACGATGGCTGCCAGGCTGAATCCCGGATTCTTAAGCAGCATGCGCGCGCCGAAGCGCAGGTTCTGGATCAGGGAAGACATGGCAGGATTATAGACGCGCGAAAACCGGTTTTGTCGCAGAGCGATGGTTAGCGTGCGCTAGCCGACCACCAGGGCGAAGGCCAGGCCGTCATAACCCTTGACGCCAACGGTTTGCATGGCGGTGGCGGTCACGCGCGGCTCTGCGGCGATCAACTCATTCATCCGGCGCACGCCCAGCACGTTGGCATCCGTGGTGTTGGGGTCAGCCACGGCGCCTTTGCGCACCACGTTGTCGGCGATGATCAACGTGCCGCGGCGCGACAGTTTGAGCGCCCAGGTGAAATAATTCGGGTAGTTTTCTTTGTCGGCATCAATAAAGATCAGATCAAACGGGCCGCTGCCATCGGCGGCAAGTTGCGGCAGCGTATCCAGGGCGCGTCCCATTCGTATCTCTATTAGATGGGCCAGTCCAGCGCGCGCAATGTTGGCGCGGGCAACTTCGGCATGTTTGGCTTCGAATTCCAGAGTGGTCAGGCGGCCGTCAGCGGGAAGCGCGCGGGCCATCCAGATGGTGCTGTAACCGCCGAGCGTGCCCAGTTCCAGGATGCGTCGCGCGCCTATCAGTCGCGCCAGGAGGAAAAGCAGTTTGCCCGCGTTGGGCGAAACGTTGATTGCCGGAAGGCCGGCAGCGTCGCTGCTGTGGAGCGCGGCGTCCAGCGCGGGATCGGCTTTGACCAGCAGGTCGGCGTAATATTGGTCAACGGCGGCAAATGTTTCTTGATTGAACGATTCCTGGGTCATCTCTCTCCTCAAATTCTTCGTCATCAACAAAAGCTCGCGAACAAGAACTAGGGCTGCAAATCATTCCTCAGATACAAGACCAGCTTGTTGCCGCGCAGGTAGTGGCTGCTGATGATGCGGTATTTGTCTCCCAAGAGCCGGTTGACGTCCGCGGTCTGCGTGTCATAAGCAATGATGATGGGCTGCACGTTGTTGGTGACCACCTGGCCCCAGTAGCCGGCGTTGGGATAGTTGCGCAGATACCAGGGCAGCGGCCAGTGCTCCGGCGCCATGATGGTAATGCCAATCTGCTTGCCTTCGCGCGTGTGCGCGGCGATGGACTCCACGTCGTCCACCAGGCCCAGGAATTCGCGCTTGGTGTGGGCGTAAACATAAGGGTGAGTATCGTCATCGTAGGTGAGGAAGCTGAGGTCAATCGCCTGGTAGGCGGACCAGCCGCATGATCCGGCGAGGGCCACCACGGCTGCGGCGCGCAGCCACCCGCGCGTGCACTGGCCCAGCGCGTAACCCGCCATAATGCTCAGCGGAAGCAAAATGCTTAGAACCAGCCATGGAGTCTTATAGGGAACCAGAGAATATGCCGTGAAAATTCCCATCGCCCAGAACGCTGTGAATACAGCAAAGCGATTGGTCGCGCGAACCAGCGCCACAATCACGCCGGCCGCCCCCAGAACCAGGATGGGACCGTCTTCCTGCCATATCCACCTGAAATATGTGAACCACGGGTGCATGTGGTCTTTCTGCTGGCCGGTGTGGAACCATGTCCCAAAGGTGCGTACGGAATCAGCCACGCCCTTGGGAAAATTCATAAAGAACGAGGAATAGAGCAGCACCCACACGGCAACAAAGACCAAGGCGGCGGTCAAGTACAAGCGGCGTTGGCTCCACGCGGGAGACGACTCGACTGCCTGCCGCGCGAGCGGCTCTCTGCGGTTTTTCTTGTCCGCATAGTCAGCTTCAACAGGATTTCCGCGCAGACCAAGGTAGACCACGGCGCAGGGAATCGCCAGCAACAGCACGGCCGCGGTGATGATCCAGGTTTCCTTGGTCGCGCACAGCAGCGCCGCGGCAGCCGAGGCCAGGATGAAGTAGCGTGGCTGCGCCGTCTCGCGATATCTGAGCCAGGCCACGATGATGCCCAGGGTGAAAAAGACAAACATGATTTCGTGAATAAAATAACGCGAGAAAAACACCATGCCCGGCGAGACGACGGCGATCGCCGCAGCGGAAAGGGCGCCGAATGTCCCCAACTGGCGGCGCAGGCACAGCAATAGCCACACCACGCCGATGCCGAAGATGGCCGGAACCAGGCGGACGGCAAATGTGCTCAGTCCTTCGCGTCCGTAGAAAAAGCTGTTGATGCTGGTGGTGAGCAGGGCCGCGTAATACAGGCTGGGCCCGTGGAAATTTTCCGGATTGTACTTATAGCCGCCCTGGTGGAACAGCGTGGAGGTGAATACGCCGTTCACACCTTCGTCGTGGTGCATGACTTTGGTGGTCAGGTCGTAGATGCGCAATGCGGTGGCGGCCAGCAGAAGCCCGGCTCCCATCCACCACCACGCACTGGGCCATGAAAAACGCGTTTGCGCTAACGCGCTGGGCCGCGATTCCCCGGCGAACGGGGCAGCGGGCATCGGAGCTTTGTTCTTGGATGTTTTCTTTCCCGGTTTAGCGGAGACCTGTGCCATGTCTTCGGCCTGATTTTAAACTATGGATGCATCGTCTCTTCCTGCTTGTCATGCAGACTGAGGGCCGCGTCAATGAACTCCTGGCTGACAAAGCGGGTCTTGGAAATGGCGTCGGCAATGCGCACTGAGATGATCTTGTTGTTCTGCATGGCGACCATGGCCCCGAACTCGCCGCGATGCACCAGGTCAATGGCGCCAATGCCGTAGCGCGTGGCCAGCATGCGGTCAAACGCCGTGGGCGAACCGCCGCGCTGGGTGTGGCCCAGGACCACGGCCCGGGTCTCAAAGCCGGTGCGTTTCTCAATCTCGCGGGCCAGCACGTTGCCGATGCCGCCCAGGCGCACGTGGCCGAACTCATCCATTTTGTCGCTTTCCGTGACCAGACCGGACGCGCTGGTGGGCTTGCATCCTTCCGCCACCACCACAATGCTGAAATAGCGTCCGCGCGCATGGCGGCGCTTCAGGATTTCCGATACTTCGTCAATGTCAAACGGCCGTTCCGGGATGAGGATCACGTCCGCGCCGCCGGCGATGCCGCTGTAGATGGCAATCCACCCGGAGTTGCGTCCCATCACCTCCACGATGATGACGCGGTTGTGGGCCTCCGCGGTGGTGTGCACGCGAT
>JBGPLR010000335.1:0-4507 GCA_041486545.1 Terriglobia bacterium | reverse complement strand
CTGTCCAAGTAGCACGGCGTGGATGTGCCCTTCCAGATGGTTCACGGTGATCAGCGGTTTTTCCAGCGCAAAGGCCAGCGCCTTGGCATAGCTGATGCCCACGAGCAACGCTCCCGCCAGACCGGGCCCCTGGGTGACGGCGATGGCGTCCACCGTTTCATAGCTGAGTCCGGCTTGCTGCAACGCCTGGCGGACCACCGGCACGATGGCCCGCAGATGCTCGCGCGAAGCCAGCTCCGGCACCACTCCGCCATAAGGCTGGTGGGTGGCGATCTGGGAAGAGACCACGTTGGACAACACGCGTTCGCCACGGCAGACGACCGCGGCGGCGGTCTCGTCGCATGAAGTTTCGATTCCCAGAATGCAGGCGTCAGGCATATGTCTATATTATTTGATGTGGGCGGCGGCACGCGCGACGCACGGCAAACTTACCGCGGATTTTGCGCGTATGAACGCGGACCAAATAACCGTGCTGGGAACACAGTGAAACTTACTTCGGACAAGGCGAAGCAAGCGGCGAACATCGTGGGCGTGCTGCGCCAGAAAGGCCATTCCGCTTATCTCGCCGGCGGGTGCGTGCGCGACCTCCTGCTCCAGCGCGAGCCGGCCGACTATGACGTGGCCACGTCCGCCACGCCGCAGGAAGTGATGCGCTTGTTCCCCAAGACTTACGCCGTGGGCGCGCAGTTTGGCGTGGTGCTGGTGCCGGTCCTGCGCGATGGCCCTGAAGGCGAGCGCGCCAATTACGCTATTGAAGTCGCGACGTTTCGGAGTGATGGTGCGTACTCTGATGGCCGCCATCCTGATCAAGTGCAGTTTTCCGGCGAAGCCCGGCTTGACGTCCAGCGGCGCGATTTCACCATCAACGGGCTGCTGCTCGATCCCGAGAGCGGCGAAGTTCTGGATTTCGTCGGCGGGTGCGCCGACCTGGAGCGCAAGGTCATTCGCGCCATCGGCGTGCCGCACCAGCGCTTTGCCGAAGACAAGCTGCGCATGCTGCGGGCCGTACGCTTTGCAGCGCGCTTTGGCTATGCGATCGAACCGCAGACGTTGGCCGCCATCAAAGAACTTGCCGCGGACATTCATCAGGTCAGCCGCGAGCGCATCCGCGATGAGATCTTGAAAATGTTGACGGAAGGCCGCGCCAAGCGTGCTTTTGAGCTGCTGGATGAAACGGGATTGCTTGCGCAGGTGCTGCCGGAGATCAAGAAGATGCAGGGCGTCCAGCAGCCGCCGCAATATCATCCGGAAGGCGACGTGTGGATCCACACCATGATGTTGCTGGAGCAGCTTCCAGCGGGATGCTCCAAGACGCTGGCGCTGGGCGTGCTGTTGCATGACGTGGGCAAGCCGCCCACGTTTCGCGTGGCCCCGGACCGCATCCGCTTTGATCAGCATGCGGAAGTTGGGACCAAGATGGCCGAGGAAATCTGCCATCGCCTGCGCCTCTCCAGCGACGAGACGGAGCAGGTGTGCGCCTTGGTCGCCAACCACATGAAGTTTGCGGACGTGACGCGCATGAAAGATTCCACGCTCAAGCGCTTCTTCCGTCTGCCGCAGTTCGAACAGCATCTGGAGTTGCACCGGTTGGACTGCCTGAGCAGCCATCGCGATCTTTCACTCTACGACTTCGCCAAGGAGAAATTCCATGCCTTGCCCGCCGAGCAGATCCGTCCCACACCGCTCATCACCGGCAGCGACCTGATCGCCGCCGGCTACCAGCCCGGTGCGCAGTTCAAAGAATGGCTGACGGCGGTGGAAGACGCGCAGCTGGAAGGGACGATCAACACGAAGGAAGAAGCGATGGAATTGGTGAGGGAGAAAGCCGGCGCCTGAGCAGACCACTCGATAGAAGAGCAGGACTGCCAGGCGAACACTTCCTGCCATTCGCCGCTTGCCCGCGGTTCCTTACGGGACTAACATGCCATGCAGTAGGTCCCGCAGTTGTTGGAGGTACGGCATGAAGCGAGCTTTCATCGTCATGCTTCTGCTGGCCGGCGCCGCCGTCGCGCAGGTCACCCGGATTGCAATTCCCGTAGGCACACCGGAAGACAAGGCCATCCAGGCCATTACGGACGAGGCTGATCCGCAGAAGAAAATGGTCCTGTTGCAGGCGTTCGTCAAGGACTTTGCCGCGAACCCGCAGGCCGAGGCGTACGGAAACTGGCAACTCTCCCAGCAATATTACGAACTGGGTGACAACGCCAAGGCCCTGGAACACGGACAGCAGGCGGTGGCCCTGCAGCCCAACGACCTTGAACTGCTCATGACGCTGGCGACGGTGGCCCAGCGTGCCAACGCCAATGACGTGCTGGTGGACTGCGCGGTGCGCGGCGGCACGGCCTTCAACGGCATCGCGGGGACCATCCCCAAGCCGGAAGGCAAGGACCCCGAGTTGATTGCGTTGGAAATCCAGCAGGCGCAGGAGCCCTACCGCCAGACCTACCAGTTCCTTGAGGTCTCAGGGTTGAACGCCATGGTGGCGGAACAGAACTCCAAAAAGCGCATGGGCTACATTGAGCGCTATCTGGCAGCGTTTCCTGAATCGCGATTCCAGGAGCAGGTGACGCAACTGGCCATCTTCACCCTGGGCCAGCTCAACGACGCGTCGCGGCTGGCCAGCTTCGGCGAAAAGGCCCTGGCCGCCAACCCCAAGAGCGTGGCTACTCTGGTGATGCTGGCCGAAGCCTTCGGGGAAAGTTCGGCCACCGCCTACGCCGCCCGCGGCGAGGGCTACGCGCGCAAGGCGTTGGACCTGGTCAAGACCCAGTCGGCCGCTGACAAAGCCGCTGCACAGCCTGTTCTTGACGCGGACAAGGCGCGCCTGTACTCGGGCCTGGCCCACTCGGCAATGGGTTATGCGCTGATGAAAGAGGGGAAAGACGCGGCGTCCATCGCCGAGCTGAAAACTGCCACGGCAGAGCTCAAGGGCAACGCCGACAACTACTCCACCGCGCTCTACCGCCTGGGCTTTGTGTATGCCAAGACCGGCAAACTCGTGGAAGCCAAAGCGTCGCTCGCCGAAGTTGCCGGCATGAGGGGTCCTTTTCAGCAACCGGCCCGTGACTTGCTGGCCAAGGTGGAAGCCGCAATCAAAGCTGGCCCAACGAGGAAGGGGAGATAGCGAGGAGGGCCACGCGGTATCGGAAGACCCGGCAGGCGGAAGGGGCGAAATAGAGACAGGCGACGAATCGCCCATGTCAGCGGTGATGGGTTAGATATTTTTCCCAGGCCTTCCTTGTGACCATGGGATCTCGAAAATCAATCTTGGCATCAGGGTACATGTCCAGAAGGCTCAAATGAGACGCATACCCAAGATTCATTGATGCTGCGCTGACCGTTTCAACAAGTTTCGGAACCGCAGGCTTGTACTTGCATTCGCCGAAGCTGCGCACAATCGACGCCCATTCCATGGAAGAAGTGTGGTATTGAAAATAGTGCTTGTTCAAAATGCGGAGCGCTTCCTGATCGCACACGGAACCAAAGTATTTTAAGGCAAGGTACGTGGTCGGCTCATCGGTGGCACCGTGAATGTAGCGGCGCAAAACAGAGTCGGCAGCCGGCAGCCGAGTTTGGGCGAGAACATCCACGATCCATGCCTGTTGAAATTCGTCGGTGGTCCGCTCAAAGATGTCAATCAAGTCAAGATGGGCGCTGCGCGCAATAAGTTCCTGTTCAACCGCGTCTGTGAAGTCGAGAGCGTTGGGGTCTAGCTTCAACTGTACTGCGCCTTCAGCAGGCAACCTGCCTGAGACATTGCCACGCCGATCAGGTGGCAGCAAAGAGTATATTCCGTGCCCCTTCTGCGCATTCTTTTCAATCGATTTCTGCGAAAGGAGATCTATCAACTCGACATTTGAAAACTGTTTGAGGCGCTTCGCATCAAATACAACTTCTTGGGGATCGCGTTGCTTTTGCGAAGGCTGACAGAATGCCAGAGAGGCTGCGAATAAACCTAACCAATAAACGCGCGGAAACGTCATAGCTCCTAGCATTATTTCGCTTTCCCCCGATAATTGAAGTACCCCCACACCTGCTCACTCATGCGGGCAATTGCGTCTTCGAGTTCCGAATAGAACCCGCGATGGTGGGCGGAGAAGAACACCACCACCACACGTCCGGCGGGGGTTTCGATCAGGCCCACGTCATTGGCGATGTAGGGTGGAAAGTCTCCGGTCTTGTGCGGCGTATTGGTGTCATCGTCCATGTATTTGGGGATGCGGCTGCGGAACTGCTGCAGGCCCATCATGCGCATCATCTCTTTGCAGGATTTTTCGCTGGCCGCTTTGTTGGTGGCCATCATCTCCAGCAGCCGGCCCATGTCGCGCGCGCTGGAAAGCCCGAAGGGATGCTTGCCTTCAAAGTGGAAGCGCTCCACGTCAGCGTCCGTAAGTTTTGCCGGGAAGCCCTTGGTGAAGAGGTCTTCGGGAGTGATCTTGGCGTACGACGGGTCGCCCGGTTCGGCCAGCGCGCGAAACCATTCAAACGTGGTGCCGGTGGCGGTGAT
>JBGPLR010000334.1:0-4508 GCA_041486545.1 Terriglobia bacterium | reverse complement strand
GTCTTCGGCGTCTTCATCATCGTTCAAAATACCGGTGCGGGGATCGCCGGGAAAATCTTTCGCCAGCCTGGCCACCGACTCCCGGGCTCTCCGGCGCACTTCGTCCGCCCGCTGCGGATCAGTTTTATTGAGATCGGCCAGCCCCCGCTGCAGCCGCGCGGCGTCAAGCTGATTGATGGGGAACGGACCTACGCAGCACTGCGTGCACCCGGCGCGGCACACCAGCCACGGCCCGCTCTTGCGCGCGGCTTCAGCCAGCGCAGCATTCACGATCTGCACAAGTTGCTGGTCGCCGCGGGGAAGCACAGGACGCATGGTGGAAGCATAGCGCATCTCCACCACGCGGCGCGTGCTTAGGTTTCTGATTTGGATTCTCTGGGTTTAGATTTGCGAAAAGCTCAGGCTTTCATTTTCGCCGCAAACTTCTTTTCAAACTTCTTGACCTTCGGCGAGACCACCATTTGGCAATACGGCTGGTAAGCATTGTTGGCGAAGTATTCCTGGTGATAGTCCTCGGCCATAAAGAATTCTTTGGCCGGCTCAACCGCCGTGACGATTGGATTGGGCCATGTGTGCGCGGCGTTCAGGTCGGCAATGGCCTTCTGCGCCTGGCGCTTCTGTTCGTCAGAAGTGTAGAAGATCACGGAACGATATTGCGTGCCTGCGTCGTTGCCCTGGCGGTTCAGCGTGGTGGGATCGTGGACTTCAAAAAACACTTCCAGCACATCCGCGAAAGATATTTCCTGAGGATCAAAAGTCACGCGGACCACTTCCACGTGTCCGGTGTCTCCGCCGCATACCTGGCGATAAGTGGGCTTGTCCACGTGGCCGCCCATGTAGCCGGACTCCACGGACTTGACGCCCTTCAAGCGGTCAAACACCGCTTCCACGCACCAGAAGCAGCCTCCGCCCAACACTGCAGTTTCAGAATTTGGCATACGTGTTAGATGCGCAAGGGCGACAGAAGTTCCGGGCCCCGGCGCGGCGCTCTCAGTCTAGATTCCGCAATGCCGTTCTGACAACTCCTGGCTTTGGCCGTGTGAAGTCCAGCCGCCTTTAATCCGCCTGTGCGCGAAGGGTCAGCGCCCGCATAGGCTATAGTATTTCCCAGGCTGGCCTAAGCGTAATATGCGCCGCACACGGCATGGCTCCCGGCTTTGTTGCCATCTTGGAGGGACGAATGACCAGACGGACTTATCTTCTTTTCTTGCTTTTCTTATGTTTTCTGGCAGTAGCGGCAGGCGCAAGTCGGCGCAAGAAAACTGCGTCCTCGGAAGCGGGCAAATTTGATTACTACGTGTTGTCGCTCTCCTGGGCGCCCAACTATTGCGCCGGACATCCCGCGGACAAATCGAGCGAATGCCAACCCGGCGGGCATGTGGGATTCGTGTTGCATGGGCTGTGGCCGCAATTCAATGCCGGCCGTCCGCCGCTCAGTTGTGGCCCCACCAGCCCGGTCGCAGCCGAAACCGTCCGCCACATGCTGGAATACTTTCCTGATCGCGGCCTGATTCAGCACGAATGGACCACCCACGGATCGTGCAGCGGCCTTGCCGCCCAAGACTACTTCGGCAAAATGGAACAGGCTTTTAAGGCTGTGAAGGTGCCCGACCAATACCGCACTCTGGACCAAACGCAGAAATTTCCCAGCAAGCAGCTTGAAAGGGCTTTTGCTGACGCCAACCACGCCCCGGCCAACGCGTTCCGTGTCTCCTGTTTTTCCGGAGCGTTGGTGAACATGGAAGTCTGCATGAGCAAAGACCTACAGTACCAGGCGTGCACGCAGAGCGTCCATGAATGTAGCAGCAGCCAGTTGCTGATGCGGGCGGTGAGGTAGGGGCGCTTTCACGGCAAGACAAGACTTCAGCACGCGACTGCCATCGTTCGAAGAGAAGCCGCAAGGCTTTGGATAGTTTCTGAGCTGGCGGCAAACCGCTGCAGCCGACCAAACCGTATAATTCGACGCAATGGTGTTGAAAGCCGGAACAAAACTCGGGCCTTACGAGATCCAGAGCCGCCTTGGCGCCGGAGGCATGGGAGAGGTGTATCGCGCTCGCGACACTCGACTCCAACGCTCGGTCGCCATCAAAGTCCTGAAGGTCGAGGGGCATGAAAACGCCAATTTGCAAAAGCGCATGCAAGCCGAAGCGCGCGCCATTTCGGCGTTGCAACATCCGAACATCTGCACCCTGTATGACGTTGGACAGCAGGACGGCCTCGATTACCTGGTTATGGAGTGCTTGGATGGAGAAACGCTGGCGCAGCGATTGGCGCGTGGTCCTTTGCCGCTCCCGGAGTTCTTCAAATATGCCATTGAGATCTGTGAAGGGTTGGCGAAAGCGCACTCGGGCGGGGTGATCCACCGCGATCTCAAACCTGCCAACATCATGCTGACCGCCATCGGGGCCAAGATCATGGATTTTGGCCTGGCCAAGCTCACCCCTATTTCTTCGCCGGAGGACCTTACGTTCTCCGGTCCATTGACAGCCGCGGGAGATATTGCGGGAACGCTCAACTACATGTCGCCTGAGCAGGTGGAAGGCGGGGTTGTGACCGAGTGCAGCGACATATTCGCTCTGGGCGCTTTGTTCTACGAGATGGCGACCGCGCAGCGGCCATTCGCGGGGGAGACCGCGGCCAGCGTAATCGCAGCAGTGCTAAGCCGCGATGTCCCGCCGATCAGCACGATGCGGGCGGAGTTTCCCAGCGCACTCGATCGGCTGGTGCAGATTTGTCTCAATAAAAAGCCGGAAGATCGCTGGCGCTCAGTGCACGATATCAAGCTGCAGCTCACTGAACTCAAAGCGCAGCTGTCGAGCGGAGCTCAAGGGACACCCGCGATTCAGCGCGCGAACTCGCGAGAGAAGATTGCCTGGGTGTTAATTGCGCTCCTGGTATTGCTAACAGCAGGACTGGTGGCGATGTTGTCGCGTCGCCCTGTCTCCGCCGTCCATCCTATTCGCGCTTCAATCTTGCCGCCCCCGAACTGGTCGTTCCTGCAAAGCAGCGCTTCCATCTCGCCGGACGGTGCTCGGTTGGCGTTTGTCGGCGTAGGACCGAACGGCGAGACGGTTTTGTGGGTTCGGTCCATGACCAGTGGCGGGGCCCAGCAACTTGCTCCCGCTGACTTCGCCAGCGTTCCCTTCTGGTCACCGGACAGCACGCGGATAGGCTTCTTCGCCGACTCCAAGCTGAAAATCATCGACGCCGCAGGCGGTTCTCCGCAGGCGCTTTGCGAAGCGCCTTTCGGTCGCGGCGGCGCCTGGAATCGCGACGGAACCATTGTTTTCGCCCCCAGCCTTTATGGGCCGCTACTCCGCGTGTCAGAAAAGGGCGGCGCGCCGGTTCCGGTAACCAAACTTTCCCGAGAGGGCAGCCCACAAGGGAACCGTTGGCCGTTTTTTCTGCCTGACAGCAAGCACTTCCTTTATTCCGTCGACTGGACACCGCCGGAAGACCCTTCCGGCGACGGCATCTACGTGGGTTCTCTGGATGGCGGCGCTCCTAAGCTGGTGACTTCAGATTTCACCGGGAACGTGGCTTTAGCGGAAGGCAGGCTTCTGTTTGTGCGCGACCTCAGTTTGATGTCGCAACCTTTCGATCTCAACAGCTTTCAGCTCACCGGAACGGCGCAGCCAGTTTCTGACCAGCAGGTGCCCACCTACGAACCAATGTCGCTCTCGGCCTTTTCCGTCTCGCAGTCTGGAGCGGTGGTCTATCAATCCGTTATGGACTTGAACTCGCAGCTTGACTGGTTTGATCCTGCGGGACGGCAAACGGGCTTTCTTGCGGTCGTCAGTCCCAGCGATCCGCGCATCTCACCCGACGGACGCCAAGTGGCGTTTGCTTCTGACGAAGGACTGAATGGTAAGACCTACATCCACCTTTATGATCTGGCACGAAACGTGAACACGCGGATTACCGAAGGCGGCAATGAAGTGTCTCCGGTGTGGTCGCCCGACGGCAAAAAGATCGCTTATGTTTCCAAGCAGAGCAAGTCTTACGAAATTTATCAGGTTCCCTCTGACGGCTCCGGTCCTCCTGAACTGCTGCTGAAAGGTCCGCGCATGGACCATTTGGACTGGAGTTCGACCGGGCAGATTGTCTGTTCTGATTTTGCCCGCGGCCGGCCCTTGCTGGCGGTTTTTTCGCCGGGGCAAAACTCGCTCCGTGAGATGCACTTCGGAGCTGAAGGCCGTTTCTCTCCCGACGGACACTGGATCGCGTACACGTTGGGAGGCCCATCGTTCCGTCCCGAAGTCGTGGTTGAGCCTTTCCCCGGGCCCGGCGCTCGCATCCAGATTTCAAGGGATGGCGGCGCACAAGCTACGTGGACAGCCGACGGCAAACGAATCTACTTTGTGGCTCCGGACAAGAAAATGATGGTAGCGGATTTTGATCCGCGGACGCTGTCAGCGAGCGCTCCAAGGGTGCTGTTTCAGACTCGTATCGTCGCCCCCAAATTCATCCTGCGTCAGTATGACGTGGCGCGCGATGGCCGCTTCCTG
>JBGPLR010000333.1:0-4515 GCA_041486545.1 Terriglobia bacterium | reverse complement strand
TTTACCTGCTGGTGATTCCGTTGACCATCGGCTTCATGTTCCTGCATAACTTTGGCGATTGGCTGCGCAAACTGTGGCGTCTGCGCTTTAACGGCAACACGGCGGAAGCCGGCGCTGTTGTCCCGCAAGACGCGCCGCTGCGGACGTTGCCCTTTGAGCGGATTGAGCACGCCACGCTGGCGATTTCCTTCATCGTCTTGGCGTGGACCGGATTTGCCCTGAAGTTTCCTGACCAGTGGTGGGCGCGTCCCGCGCTGCTTTGGGAAAACTCGCATTCAGCGCGCGGCATTGTGCATCGCTCCGCATCGGTCGTTTTCATGTCCGCTGTGCTGGCGCACTTGTTGTCTCTTATCTTCAGCAAGCCGCTGCGTGATCACTGGCGTGCGCTCTGGCCCAAAGCCGCTGACCTGCGCGAAGCCGCCGCCAACTTTGCCTACAACGTTGGCCTCACCAGCCGCGTCCCCGCGCGCGCGCCGCACAGCTACGTTGAAAAAGCGGAGTACTGGGCGCTGGTGTGGGGTTCGGCCATCATGGTTGTCACCGGCATCATGCTTTGGGCCAACGACCTCATGCTTCGCTGGATGCCCAAGGTGGTCCTCGATGCCGCCACGTCCATCCACTTTTACGAAGCGGTGCTGGCCACGCTGGCCATTGTGGTTTGGCATTTCTATTTCGTCATCTTTGATCCGGACGTTTATCCCATGGACTCTGCCTGGCTCACCGGCAAATCTCCGCGCAAGGAGCCTGCGGGTGAATAGGCTGGACCTCGCCTACGATAAGCCTGCTGATCCGCGTGCGCGGCCCGGCGCTTTGGTGTACGCGGCGTTGTTCATCGCCAGCCTGGCTTGCCTGCTGGTGGCGACGGCGCACGCTGCCGGCGACGACGACACCTGCCTGGCGTGCCACGGCGACAAGACCATGACCACCCAGCACGGCAAGAAGACTGTGTCCATTTACGTGGATGGCAAGCGCTTTGCCGCGTCGGTCCATGCTGCTTTGTCGTGCACGGGATGCCACGCTGATCTGGAAGGCAAGGACATTCCTCATCCACCGTCGGCAAAGGTAAACTGCGGGACCTGCCACGCCGATGAGAAGGCCAAACATGACAAATCTTTGCACGGTAAAGCTCTGGCCCGCGGCGATCCGCTGGCGCCGCGCTGCATGAGCTGTCATGGCAACCATGACATTGTTCCGGTGAAGGACGCGCGCTCGCCCGTGGCCCCGCTCAAGATCCCCTTTACCTGCGGCAAGTGCCACCAGGAAGGCACTCCGGTATCCAAGACGCGCAATATCCCGGAGCACGACATTCTGGAAAACTATTCTGAGAGCATCCACGGGCAAGGGCTGTTGAAACGCGGCCTTACCGTGGCTCCCAACTGCGCGTCTTGCCACACGGCGCACAGCATCCTGCCGCACACTGACCCGGAGTCGTCCATTTCGCGCAAGAACATCGCCGCCACCTGCACCAAGTGCCACGGGCAGATTGAAGCGGTGCACCGCAAGACCATTCGCGGCGAGTTGTGGGAGAAGCAAGCCAACGTGCTGCCGGCCTGCATCGATTGCCACGCGCCGCACAAGATCCGCCGGGTGTTTTACGCGCAAGGCGCGGCGGACGCCGACTGCCTGCGCTGCCACAGCGATGAACGCCTTAAGGCCGGTGACGGCCGGCTGCTGTTCGTCAAAGAGAGCGAGCACGCAAGTTCGCGCCACGCCAAGGTGGCCTGCAGCCAGTGCCACTCAGACGTGAACGCGTCGCGCGAGCGTCCCTGCGAGACCATAAAAAAGAAAGTGGATTGCACCGCCTGCCACGCGGAGGTCGGCCAGCAGTACCAGCGCAGCGTGCACGGCCAGAAGTTCGCCAAGTTTGATCCCAACGCGCCCACCTGCACCGTCTGCCACGGAACGCACCATATTCTCGGCAAACGAGACACCGAATCCGCCACGTTCCCCACCAACGTCCCGAAGCTTTGTGCGGGCTGCCATCGCGAAGGGCAGAAGGCGGCCGTGGCCTACAAGGGCCAGCAGCACGAGATCATCGGACACTACACGGAGAGCATTCACGGCAAGGGTCTGCTCAAGAGCGGCCTCACCGTCACCGCCACCTGCACCAGTTGCCACACGGCGCATCGCGAACTGCCGGCGTCGGACCCCGAATCAACCGTGAATCCCAAGAACGTGCCGGCCACCTGCGGCGTGTGCCATCACGGGATTCAGGAACAGTTTGTGGACAGCGTCCATTCAGCATCGGTGACGCACACCGGCAAACAGCTTCCCGTCTGCAGCGATTGCCATACCGCGCACACCATCCAGCGCGCCGACCAGGACCAGTTCAGGCTGGAGATCATGAACCGGTGCGGGCGCTGCCATGAAGCCATTGCGGCCACGTATTTTGATACCTATCATGGCAAAGTCTCGCGCCTGGGCTATACCAATACGGCCAAGTGCTATGACTGCCACGGCGCGCACGATATCCGGCGGGTAAGTGATCCGCAGTCGCACCTGAGCCGGGCCAACGTCCTGGCGACTTGCCAGAAATGCCACGCCGGCGCCACGCGGCGATTTGCCGGCTATCTGACTCATGCCACGCACCACGACCCCAAGAAATATCCCTTCCTGTTCTGGACGTTCTGGGGCATGACCGCGTTGCTGGTCGGCACGTTCGCCATCAGCGGCATTCATACGTTGATGTGGTTGCCGCGCGCCTTCCAGATGCGCCGCGAACTGGTTGCAGAACAGGCTGCCTTGGAATTGAAGAACGGGGCCAACGGCGATGCAAGCAAGCCCTCCGGCAATTCTGCTTCCGGCGAGGACCACTGATGCCTGTACCCACGAAAGAACCCGAACTCCAGCGCCCGCCGGCCCAGGAACATGTGCCGGTTACGTCGCCCAGGCCGCAGAAACTGGAGTTTGTCCGTTTCCGGCCGCTGCATCGCGCGCTGCATGCTTCCATGGTGGTCAGCTTCATCACTCTGGCGTTGACCGGCATGTCTTTGAAATTCTCTTACACTGGCTGGGCCTCCAAACTGTCGCATCTGCTGGGAGGCTTTCAGACCGCCGGGGTCATTCACCGCGTGGCCGCTTTCGTGATGTTCACGGCCTTCGTTGTCCACATCTCTGATCTCATCCGCCTGAAGCGGGAGGAGTATGGATCGTGGCGGAAGCTGTTGTTCGGGCCGGACACCATGATGTTTAACCGCCAGGATTTCCGCGAGTTCGTCGCGACCATGAAGTGGTTTGTCGGCGCCGGAAAGCGCCCGCGCTACGGCCGCTGGACCTACTGGGAAAAATTCGACTACTTCGCCGTGTTCTGGGGCATCTTTGTCATCGGAGCTACCGGCTTGACGTTGTGGTTCCCTATCTTGTTCACACGTCTGTTCCCGGGCTGGCTTATCAACGTGGCCACCATCATCCACAGCGACGAAGCGCTGCTGGCCACCGGATTTATTTTCACCATCCACTTCTTCAACACGCACCTGCGGCCGGAAAAATTTCCCATGGACACCACGGTCTTCACCGGTCACATGCCGCTGGCGGAGTTGAAGCGCGACAAGCCGCGCGAATACGAACAACTGGTGGCCAGCGGCGAACTGCAGCGTCATCTGGCTGAGCCGCACCCGCCCATCGTGGTGAAAGTGATTCGCGTTTTTGCCTGGATCGCGCTGTGGATGGGCTTCGGCATCGTGGTCTGGATCATATACGCCATGATCTTCGCCTATCGCTAAGCGATCGCAAGACTCCAAACAGCTTTCATTGCAGCGCTGACTTTCTGCGTTTTTGTGATTTTCGTCACAGCGATCTAGACTGGTTCGTTTCATAATGAACGTTTTGCCGCAGCCGCAAGAACAGGAGACTCGGCCTTATGAACAAAATGCGCGACTGGCTTAAATCGGTCGTTTATCTTTCGAACAATTACTTAAGCCTCATCGGCGTAATCATGGTCACGGCAACCACCGTGTTGTGGCTGGGTTTCCTCCCCATCACCATGCGCGGGGGGACCATGCACCCCTACTTCGGGATCGCCGTGTTCCTGTTGCTGCCTGGCGTGTTCATCCTTGGTTTGCTGCTGGTCCCCATCGGAATCTGGTGGAACCGCAGAAGCCGCCTGGCCAAGGGCCTGATGCCTCCGGAGTTTCCGCCGCTGGATGCCAAGAACCCGGAACTGCGGAAGCTGGTGGGCTTCATTGGTGTCACCACCGTATTGAATGTGATCCTGGCCAGCCAATTTGCTTACAGCGCCGTCAATTACATGGACAGCGTCACCTTTTGCGGCCAGACCTGCCACACCGTGATGCAGCCGGAGTTCACGGCGCACCAGCGCTCGCCCCACTCGCGCGTGGAGTGCGTGAGTTGCCACATTGGTCCGGGCGCTTCGTGGTTTGTGCGCAGCAAACTCTCCGGCGCCGGCCAGGTCTTTGCCGTGGTGTTTAACACTTACCCGCGGCCCATTCCCGCGCCGGTCCGCAACTTGCGTCCCGCGCGCGAAACCTGTGAAACATGCCACTGGCCGCAGAAGTT
>JBGPLR010000332.1:0-4555 GCA_041486545.1 Terriglobia bacterium | reverse complement strand
TCACCGACCACACTTTCACCGAGCTGGTCCAGGAATTGAACGGCGCGTTGAAAGACGGCGATGAGTTGGTCACCGGCGTCGCCCAGGGACGCAGTTCCGGTAGCGCTCCGCGTATGGGCGGGTCCGGCGCGCAGCGTGGACGCTAACGTGTGGGCATGAGCGCACCCGGATCCAACTCGCCCAGCGCCACGCAAGTTCTCCCGGCTGAACCGGCAGCAGGACAAGTAGTGATTGACGTTGCCGACCTTCACAAGACCTACCAGTTGGGCGAAACGCAGGTGCACGCTCTGCGCGGGATCAACCTCCAGATCCGGCAAGGGGAATTTGTGGCCATCATGGGCGCCAGCGGCAGCGGCAAATCCACGTTCATGAACATTGTCGGATGCCTGGACAAACCCAGTTCGGGCCGGTATCTGCTGGAAGGCATTGACGTCGCCGGCCTGGAGAAGCGCGAACTGGCGGGCATTCGCAACCGCAAAATCGGTTTTGTGTTCCAGGGATTCAACCTGCTGGCCCGCACCACGGCGCTGGAAAACACTGAACTGCCCACGCTTTACGCGCGCATTGACAAGACGGAACGTCACCAGCGCGCCATGGACGCGCTGAAGATGGTCGGCCTGGCCGAGCGCATGGACCACTTCCCTTCGCAGCTTTCCGGCGGCCAGCAGCAACGCGTGGCTATCGCCCGCGCGCTGGTCAACCGGCCTTCCATCCTGCTGGCGGACGAGCCCACCGGCAACCTGGACAGCCGCACGTCGGTGGAAGTCATGGAGATTTTTCAGTCACTCAACCAGCGCGGCTTGACCATCATCCTGGTGACGCATGAACACGATATCGCGCAGTTCGCCAGGCGCAGCATTGTTTTCCGCGACGGCAAGATCCGGAAAGACGAACAGATCGCCAACCGGCGGTAGCGGCCGAAGTGTTGAAGACCATGCCGGCGGTGGAAGAGTAGTTGCAGCACTTCAGAAATACGGTGCTGCTTTTTTAGAGATCAAGCAAGCGCAAGGTCCCTCCGGCCTGCTCGCGCGCTGAAGAGGGCGCGCGCTCGCTTAACGGCCGTCGGGATGACGTTTGGGGCAGCGGTTTTCTGTTTGACCGCGGCATTTTACTGAAGGATCTAGATGGATCTGGTCTCCACAATCCGCACGGCGTTTCGCGCGCTCACGCGCAACAAGATGCGCTCCGTCCTCACCATGCTGGGGATCATCATCGGCGTGGGCGCGGTGATTGCGCTGGTAGGCATTGGCCAGGGCGCGGACCAGACCATGCAAAAGCAGATCGCCAACCTGGGATCGAACATGCTGTTCGTCAGCTCCGGCTCCATGAACCTGGGCGGCTTGCGGCTGGGCTGGGGAGCCACCAAAACCCTGGTGCGCGACGACGTGACCGCCATGGTGAAGGAGTGCCACGCCGTGGAGTCCGCGGCGCCGGGCACGCAGACCACAGCGCAAGTGGTCTATGGCAATGACAACTGGGGCACGCGGATCACCGGCACCACGCCCGAATATTTTGACATTCGCATTTGGCCGTTTCAGAACGGCGCCAGCTTCACCTCCGACGACGTGACCACGGCCGCCAACGTGGCAGTGATCGGCGATACCGTGCGCAAGAACCTTTTTGCCGTGACCGACCCCGTGGGCAAGACCATCCGCATCGGGAATTTGCCATTCCTGGTGGTGGGCGTGCTGGTGGCCAAAGGGCAGTCGCCGGCCATGAGTGAAGACCAGGACGACACCATCATTATTCCCATCACCACTCTGCAAAAGAAGATTACGGGACAAACCTGGCTGCGCTTTGTGATGGTGTCCGCCAAGTCGCGCGGGGCCAGCTACGCGGCGCAGCAGCAGATTGAAGCGTTGCTGCGCGACCGCCACCGCATACGCGAAGGCCAGCCCAACGACTTCACCGTCCGCAATCTGGCGGAGTTTGCCGAAGCAGCGTCCGAGACCAGCAGCGTGATGACGCTTTTACTGGGATCCATCGCCGGCATCTCGTTGTTGGTGGGCGGAGTGATGATCATGAACATCATGTTGGTCTCGGTCACCGAACGCACGCGGGAGATCGGCATCCGCCTGGCGATTGGCGCCACGGAGAGTGACGTCCAGTGGCAATTCCTTACAGAAGCCGTGGTGATCAGCTTGATCGGTGGCGCGATTGGCATTGTCCTGGGTGTGAGCGCGTCGTTTGCCATTTCCACCACCGTGGGATGGCCCATCCTGGTTTCTCCCACGGCCATTGCCGCGGCCGTGGGAGTGGCCATGGCGGTAGGGATTTTCTTCGGCTTTTATCCCGCGCAGAAAGCTGCACGGCTGGACCCGATTGAGGCCCTGCGCTACGAATGAACGCTTGGCCTTAGAGTGACAACAGAATGTTTTTTGAAACCATCATCCGTGAAGTCTTCAAAGCGCTGGTCCGCAACCGCGTTCGCAGCCTGCTGACCATGCTGGGGATCATCATGGGCGTGGGATCGTTCATTTGCGTGGTGGCGGTGGGCAACGCCGGCTCCAGCCGCGTGGAACAACAACTCCACAACGTCGGCGACAACCTGATTTGGGTGGAAGCCGGCAGCCGAGCGCGCAGCGGAGTCCGCATCGGCAGTCGCGGTACCAAGACGCTCATCGCGGGCGATTCGCGCGCCGTGCTGGAGCAGATTCCGGGCATCAAGAGCGCATCGCCCAACGTGGACGGGCGCCTCCAGATCGTCTATGGCAACATGAACTGGGGCACGCAGTATCGCGGCGTGAGTCCCGACTACTTTGACATTCGCAAGTGGGAGATCCAGTACGGCGCGGCGTTCGCGCAGGAGGACATGGAGCAGAATGCCCCGGTCTGCGTGCTGGGATACACCGTGGCCGCCAACCTGTTTGCCGACGAGGACCCCGTCGGCAAGACCGTCAACGCCAAAGGCGTTCCGTTCAAGGTGATCGGCGTGCTCAAGCCTAAGGGCTTCTCCGCCACCGGCCAGGACCAGGACGATTTTGTGGTGATGCCGCTGACCACGGCGCAAAAACGAATCACCGGCGCGGAGTGGCTGGACGACATCTACTTCTCCGCCACTTCGCGCGAGACCATTCCCGAAACCACCAAGCAGATCATCGCCCTGATGCGGGAGCGCCACCACTTGCGCGCGGGCGACGATAATGACTTCAACATCCGCACCCCGGAAGAACTCATCCGCGCACAACTGGCCGCGGCCAACATCTTTACCTGGCTGCTGGGCAGCGCGGCGTCATTGTCGCTGCTGGTGGGCGGCATCGGCATCATGAACATCATGCTGGTGTCAGTCACGCAGCGCACGCGGGAAATCGGCATACGCCTGGCCGTCGGCGCCACCGAGCAGGACATTCAAGCACAGTTCTTGAGCGAAGCCGTGGTGATGAGCCTGATCGGCGGCGTCATGGGCGTGCTCGCGGGAATTGCCGGGGCGTTTCTGCTCAAGACGACGCTGCACTGGGAAATGCAGCTGTCGTCACAAGTCATGGTGATTGCCGGCGTGTTTTCAGCTGCTGTAGGAATATTCTTCGGCTACTACCCGGCGAGAAAAGCTGCGCAGCTCGATCCGATTGAGGGGCTGCGGTACGAGTAGAGTCCTAAGCTGGAGAAGCTGGGCTGGAGAAGCTGGGCTGGCCCCGCTGCCGAACTAAACTTAGCTTTTCAGCCTTGCAGATACATAGTATTATGTGAGCACCTAAAAAGGTGCTTAACCAGGAGAGTCCATGCTTGACATCACCAAGGACATTCAGTCGCTGACCACGTTTCGCCGCCGGTCCGGGGACTTCATGAAACAGCTCAAGAAAAGCAAACGCCCGGTGGTGCTTACAGTGAAGGGGAAGGCGGCAGCCATCGTGCAGGACGCCGAGGCCTATCAGCGTCTGCTCGATATCGCCGCCCAAGCAGATTCCAGGGAAGGCATCCACCAGGGCCTGGAACATGCCAAAAAAGGAAAGGTCCGGCCGGCCAGAGAATTTTTCGACGAGTTCGAAGCCAAGCATGGCATACCTGGTTAACATCACTTCCCGCGCCGAGCGCGACCTTTCCCATTTGTACGAGCAAATACGAGCTGAGCACTCCGATGCGGCCCTGAAATGGTACCGGGGCCTCAAGGATGCCATTCTCAGTCTGGCAAAGCAACCGAGCCGGTGCTCCGTGACACGCGAGAACAGAAAGCTCAGGAACTTGCTCTACGGCCACAAACCGCATATTTATCGCGTGATATTCCGCATTTTGGAGAGACAGAAGCAGGTTGAAGTGCTCCACATACGCCATGGCGCAAGGCGCAAGATCAGGCGGTCCGATCTTGCATAAACAGCGCGGATAGCCGCGAATCCGGATAAAGTCGAACGTGGAGCAGGAGAAGTCAAACGAAAGCGCAGCTCCCAGGCGGTTTGGAGCGAAGCGACAGAAATTGTGGAAAGACTTCAGCGGCGAGGCCGGCTTGCGCGCCGAGCCGCTTGTCGCAGACGCGGAAGGACCTCAGCAAAAGCGCAGCTCCCAGGCGGTTTGGAGCGAAGCGACACAAACAAATGGTGAGCGCGGCTGGATTCGAACCAGC
>JBGPLR010000331.1:0-4576 GCA_041486545.1 Terriglobia bacterium | reverse complement strand
CGCCAGCATCGCTTCCGTGCTGGTGTCTGGCCTGTTCATCATCACCTTTGTGTTCCAGGCGTTTGAAATTCCTTCCGGCTCCATGGAAAACACCCTGCTGATTGGCGACCACGTTTTCGTGGACCGGCTGGGCCCCACGGCCAAAGCCGCGTATACCGGCCCCCTGGTGGCCTACCGCGAAATCCGCCGCGGCGACGTCATCGTCTTCCTCCACCCCAGTCATGAGGAACCGGGTACGTATTTGGTCAAGCGCATCATGGGCCTGCCCGGGGACCGCATCCACCTGGAGGCGGGGAAGCTGTTTATCAACGGCGTGGCGCAAAACGAGCCATATTTGAACCCCAAGGGCGGCTACGTGCCCTACGTGGACAACTTCCCCGCAGTCTCTCCTGACGGAGTGGGAAACATAACCCTGGACTGGCTTTTGGAGATGCCTACCCGCATCCAGAAGGGTGAACTGGTAGTCCCAAAGGACCACTACTTTGGAATGGGGGACAATCGCGATAATAGCCGCGATAGCCGGTTCTGGGGCTTCATTCCAAGAGAAAATATTATCGGCAAACCGTTATTCATTTACTGGTCTTTCCAAACGCCTCCGGACCAGGTGAACAAAACCGAGCTGAAGGACCGCGTGGCTTTCCTGCTGCACATCGTCATTCATTTTTTTGACGAGACCCGCTGGAGCCGCATGTTTCATCGAGTACGGTAAGGACCAAACCCAAGATTTTTCCAATGAAAGCAGCCAGGACCCATTCTTGTTAACAGAAACCGAGCAGGAAGAAAAAACCGAAAAGACCGGGAACGACCAAGAGCACAGGGAGACCTTGCCTGAGGCCATTGCCGGCTTTGCCTCAGTGTTTGTGGTCGGGCTGTTCATCATCACATTTGTCATCCAGCATTTTGAGATTCCTTCCGGCTCCATGAAGAACACCTTGCTGATCGGAGACCACGTTTTTGTGGACCGGCTTACGCCCACTGGGAACCACGGCTTGCCCGCCCCGCTGCTGCCCTATCGCCCACTGCGGCGCAACGAGATTGCGGTTTTTCTTCATCCCGCCGAACCGGGGGTCTACCTGGTCAAACGCATCATCGGTGTTCCCGGAGACCGCATCCATCTGCGCGACGGCAAAGTCTATCTGAACGGAGTGCTGCAGGCCGAGCCTTACGTGATTCGCGACGGTTCACAAGACTTCTACCGCGACAATTTCCCCTCGGTCAGTCCCCTCCGCTACATTGGCGTAACGGACACGGGCAGGCGCACTCTGGGTCCCAATATTGCAGCGGATGACCTGGTGGTGCCGCTCAATTATTACTTTGCCATGGGCGACAACCGTGACAACAGCAATGACAGCCGCTTCTGGGGCCTGGTTCCGGCAGAAAACGTTGTGGGCCGGCCATTGTTCATTGCCTGGTCGCTGGACCAGACGGAATCGGACTTTGAAGCCAAGCCCATGGGAGAGCGCGTCGCCGCGTTCCTGAACACCGCTTTTCACTTCTTTGGCAAAACCCGCTGGAACCGCGTCCTACGGTTGGTGCCTTAATGGAGAGGTCCACGCGCGACAAGATCATCATCGCCGCATTGGTACTGCTGGCGCTGGGGATCTTTCTGCCTCCCAACATCAACGGAGTGCGCTTCAAGGACAGCCTGGCCCAGACCTTGACCGGGGCCATGGGCCGCGACGTCAAGATCGGCCAAGTCAAGTTTCGCGCGCTGCCTCGTCCCGGTTTTGACCTCTACAACTTCCAAGTGATGGACGATCCGGCCTTCAGCGCGGAGCCGCTGCTGCTGTGCGGAAAAGTCACCGCCGATTTGCGTTTGATGTCCCTGTGGCAGGGCCGGCTGGAGATCGCCAACCTCAAGCTGACCGACGATAGCGCGCCCCCCAGCCTCAACCTGGTTTATGCCAACGGCCACTGGAACCTGGAGTCCCTGCTGCTGCGCGTGGGCCAGGTGCCCAGCGCGCCCACGTCCTACCGCCGCGCCGAGCAGCGCGCCCGCTTCCCTTACATTGCAGCCAGCGGCGGCCGCATCAACTTGAAGATTGGTCCGGAGAAGAAGCCTTACGCCCTGACCAACACCGATTTTGCTTTCTGGCTGGCTTCTGAAGACGTGTGGCACGTGCGCCTGGACGGCCATCCCGTGCGCGCGGACTTGAACCTGAACGATACCGGCATCGTCCGGCTGGAAGGCGATCTGCGGCGCTCGCGTGACGTGGGAGACATGCCGGTCAACATGCAGCTCTCCTGGGACAAAGCCCAGCTTGGCCAGTTCACCAGCCTGGTTTCCGGGCATGACCTGGGCTGGCGCGGAGGGCTCAACGGAACCGCACAACTCAAAGGCACCCCCTCCAACCTGCATGTAACGGCGTCCGCCGACCTGAGCGGCTTCCACCGCTATGACATCAACCGCAACCAGATGCCACAGTTGCGCACCCGCTGTCTGGGCGACATGCTTCACGGCGTTCTGGACATGAAATGTGACACGCCGCTGGAACCGGGCGGGCTGGTCTTTAACTTCAAGTGGTCCACGGCCACGCCGCGCAATTACGACATGTCCATGACCGCCACGCGTGTGCCCATGTCGTTTGTCGCTACGGTTGCGCGCCACGCCCGCGGCACCCTGCCCAACGATCTCACCGCCAGCGGCGATCTCAACGCCGCCTTCGGCTTCCATTCCCGTGAAGGCGTGCGCGATTGGCATGGCACGGGCATGACCTCGGCCTTCCTGCTGCAGTCGTCGGTGGCGGAAAAACCGTTCCCGGTCAGCCCCATCCGGTTTCACGCCGGCATTGCGGAATCGCCGTCAGTGCTGCTGACCAGAAAAGTAAAGCCGGGCGCGCAGAGCGCGCAAAGCTCAGTACCGCAACCCGATTCCTTCACCATTGATTCCTTCTCCGTCCAACTCGGTCCGTCCACCACGCTGGAAGTCCAGGGCAATATGGACTCTCTCGGCTATTGGATCGGCGCCAAGGGAATGGTGCCGCTGGAACGGCTGCTGGTGCTGGGCAAAGTGGGCGGCTTCCCTTCAGACATCACCAACACCACCGCGTCAGCGATTGTTGATTTGAACATCAGCGGGCCGTGGGCCAACTTTGCTCCACCCAAACTGCGCGGCACAGCACATCTGCAGAATGTGGCGTCGTGGATTACCGGCGTGAAAGACCGCCTGCTCATCTCTGAAGCCGACGCGCAGATCACAGACACCGAACTCGCGCTGAAGAACATCAGCGCCAAGTTTGAGCACTCGCCCGTGGCTTTTACCGGGACCATCAGCAGTCCCTGGGGATGCCAAGGCGCGCCGCCCTGCCCTCTGCAGTTTGATCTGCATTCGGAAACGCTTTCACTGGCCGACGCCGGCCAGCTCCTGAATGCCGGCGAAAAAGGCTGGAACCTGCCGTTCTTCTCTTCTGACCCCACCGGCAAGCTCCCGGCTTTCCGCGCCAACGGCACATTGTCCTTCGCCCAGTTCACCGTGGCTGAGCTTCCTCTGGAGAAATTCACCGCCAAAGTGGAGGTCAGCGAGAAAACCCTGGTGATCAACCATATCTCCGCCCGGCTGGCCGGCGGCAGCGTGGAAGGCGACTGGCGTCTGGACTGGAGCAGCACCCTGCCGCGCTACGCGGCCACGGGGACGATGAGCGGCGTGGCCCTCGATCGTTTGAGTAACGACCATTTAAATAACGACCGTTTGAACAGCGACGCAAACGCTGACCACGCGCCGGGCGACCCCTCAAACCTGGCCCTGGCCACCTCCTGGGTCACCGGCAAGGCGGACGTTAAATACTCCGTTCACTTTGAGGGCACGGCGTCCAAAGACTTGCTCTCCAGCGCCGCCGGACGAATGGAATATTCAGTGACCAACGGAACTTCAAAAGCCCTGCTGCTGGACTCCGCCAAGCCTTTGAAGTTTCAGAGCTTACAGGGAGCCCTGGAACTGGAAAAACAGACTTTGAAGGTCCTGCCAAGCAAATTCCGGGCGGAAAACCGCATCTATGAATTAAGCGGGACCGTGTCCCTGGCTGACCAGCAAGCCAAATTGAAAGTCACCAGCAACACGGCGCGCTGGGACATCACCGGAAAGCTGGATCAGCCGAACATCGCGGGACAGCCTACGCCGGCCCGTGCTGCCCGCTCGCGATAGAAGATCAGCGCTGCCACGACTAAAAAAATGAAAACCATCCGCCGCATGCTCAACGTTCTGTTGCTGATCAGCATTGCTTTTCTGATCGCGCGCCGCCAGGCATTCTTCGCGGAACCGTCAGCCACCGCGCAACAGCCAAACGCAACCCGGCGCGTCTCCGCGGCAGGCGGCTCCACCCATCGCCTGGCGGAGAGCTTGCAGAGCAAGATAGACCGCATCCAGGAAAACGGCGCCAAGCCCCACCCGCAGCAAACGCCCACCATCATGACGGAAGAAGAAATCAACGACTACCTGGCCTCCGACTACGTGGACTTGCCCAAAGGCATTGAGAAGGTCACCTTCCAGGGACGCTCCGGCCTGGTCACGGCTGTCCTGAAAGTTGATTTTGACAAGGTCCGCGAAGGCCAGCGGTCAGGGAACCCGCTGCTGGCGATG
>JBGPLR010000330.1:0-4592 GCA_041486545.1 Terriglobia bacterium | reverse complement strand
TTGTTCTGGTCGCCCATGAGCGCGTAGGTGTCGCCCAGCCCCAGTTCTGACTCATGGAACGTGGGATCAATAGCCAGCGACATGCGGTAGTGCTTCAGGGCCTCATCGAACCGGCCGGCCATGCGGGAAATCTCCGCGAATGAATCCTGCGGGTTGGGTTCGTTAGGCACCAGCTCGGCGTAGTGCTTGATATCGGCGAAGGCCTTTTCGTAGTTGCCGGACTTGGCGTAGCAGTAGGCCACTTCATTCCAGGCGTCGGCGAACTTGGGGTCAATCTGGATCACGCGCTCGAACATCTGGATGGCGCGCGGCGACTGGTTCTGGTTTACCGCCAGCCACCATCCCGCCAGCCACGCCAGGTGCTTGTCGCGCGGATAAAGCTGCAGAACTTCATTCATGGCCTGGATCGCCGGCACCCAGTGCGCCTGGCTGGCGTTGGCCAGCCAGTCCACGATGTATTGCTCTTCCATGTTCGCGGAAGGCCGCGTGTCCAGCGCCTTCTGGCGCTCGGCCATCTGCTCGGCCGGGTCCTGTGAAAAGAAGGTGAGCATGATGTGCCCCAGCGCAAAGTTGGGGTCGGCCTTGACCGCTTTGCGCAGGTTGTCCAGGCCGTCCTGGACGTGCAGCATCTCCATTTTTTCCAGGCCTTTTTCAAAATAGGCGTGGGCTTGTGGCGACTTGGTAGAGATCTTCATGCCCGTCGATTCGTCATGGGCCAGTGCCGCCAGCCCGCTCAACATGAAGAATATGGCTGTGATTGCCGCGCGAAACCTGCTCAACTTCATGACTGCTTACCTTTTTCTTCCGCCGGTTTGCTGGATTGCCTCTTCCCAACGTCAAACTCCCGGCAAATTGTTTTGATCGTTCTCTTAAGTTTTTGGGGCCCCGGAATCCCGACTTCGATCTCTTGCAACTCAATTTCCTGATTTCAATTTCCTTTGAGGGAATAACCTTGTTCCAGCGGCAGCTTGCCATCCACCTTTAAGACGTTGACGCGGCCGTTGATGGAGTACACGTCCACCAGCCCCACGGCGCCGGGAATGGTTTCCACGGTCCGCAGTAACTCTGCTTCAGTTTTGGCAAAGATGACGCCGCTGCGGTGGGCCGAAAGCAGCGCGCGAAATTCTTCAGGCTGCATGCGGTAGATCTTCTCGATGGCGGTGCGCATTTCCGGAGTGGAAGGATCGCGCAGGACCAGGACCACGCTCTTTCCGTCCGGCCATTTGATTTTGTCGAATTTGAAGACCTTGGCCAGGTCGGCCGCGGTGATTCCGCCCACGGTGTTGGATTTGTCCACAATCACCGCGATTTGCTTGGCTTGGCACCATCCGCCCAGGCACAGGCTCAGCAGCATTAAGGTACACAAACGCCGCATAACTTACTCCTTATCCGGTGAACGTTACTTTTGTCAGGGTGGAGCGGGCAAGTTACGGCGGTAATAGGTGCTTTGTTTGGAAGGGGTTAGAGGGGACCTGCGGGATAAGAATTGCGCGATTTTGGCAATCTTGGCAATCTATGCGCGTCCGCTCCTCCGCGGTGAAATCACCGCCTCTCCGCGGCGAGCTCCTCCTTGATCTCCTCCATGGTCTTCGACAGCCAAAGCTTCTTGTAGTTGTCCACCGTCATCAGAGTACGCGGGTACATGCGGTCCACAAAGACCGTCCCCTGGAGATGGTCAATTTCATGCTGCAAAATGCGTGCGTGCCAGCCGCTGGCTTCAATCACCTGGGGCTGGCCTTTTTCGTCCAGGCATTCCACGCGGACCTTTCGCGCGCGCGGCACTATGGCCATCAGGTTGATCAGGCTTAGGCAGCCTTCAAAGAATTCAATGCGTTCGGCGCCGATCAGCGTCAGCTTGGGGTTGATGATCACGTGAAAGGGAATCACTTCGCGCTCGCGGGCGGCGCGCTGTTCCGGCGTCCAGTCTTTGGTGTAGTCGGGCAGGTCTTCAATCACCGCCAGTTGCAGGTTGCGGCCGATCTGCGGCGCCGCCAGCCCCACGCCCGGCGCGGCGTGCATGGTCTCTTTCATTTGCGCGATCAGCTCGCGGATTTCTTTGCTGCGGATTTCATTGGGACGAAGCGCCCGCGCCTTCTGCCGCAACACCAGCTCGCCCACCTGCACGATAGGAAGTAGCACGAATCACCCTGAGAGTGGAATTGGTCTTGAAGAAAGACATTGTACAGAATCGGGTGATCGGGTGATCGGGAGATCCGGTGATCGGAAACCGAAAACCAAAACCTGTGAAACACGGAGGAACGGAGGATGCGGAGGATCGAAAAGGGATTGAAGTCCCCATGCTGATTGCCAATTGCCAATTGCTGATTGTCGTATGCCAATTGCTGATCGCTATCCCGATCCGCGTTGATCCGCGCAAATCCGCGTTCATCCGCGTTCATTCGCGGTAGGAGCTTCATTCCTCGCCGCGCACCTGGCGCGTCTGCCAGTGAAAGCGCAACGCCAGCAGGCGCAGCCCAAAGCCGCTTGCCGCGCCCACAATGGTGGAAGTCTCACGGCTGAAGTGAAACGAATCAAAGACCAGGAACATGGCCGCGCCAAAGCCGGCGGCAATGGCGTAAAGCTCTCCGCGTTCGAAGATTTTCGGCGTGCGTCCGCTGAGCACGTCGCGGACGCAGCCTCCGCCCACCGCGGTGACGCCACCCAGCAGGAATGCTGAGAGCCTGCCCAGCCCGGCGTTCAACGCGCGCGTGCTGCCGGCCACGGCGAACAAGCCCAGCCCCGCCGCGTCAATAATAAGGATCACGCGCTCAGTGTTCTTTCCTATGCGCGAAGCAAATACCATGCCCACGGCCGCTCCGGCGAGCGCGGTCATCAGGTAGCGAGGATCGGCAAAAGCCAACGGCGGGCCTTGTTGCAGGATCAGGTCGCGGGTGATGCCGCCGCCCAGAGCTGAAGCCAGCGACAGTCCGGTCACGCCCACCAGATCGTACTTGTAACGCATGTCGCGGATGGCCATGAGCGCGCCGCCCAGCGCTCCGGCAAAGACGCCCAGAAAATCAATGAGCGAAAAGAGTTCGTCAATCGGCAGTTCATTGATGCGAAGCGGCAGAGACATGGAAAGCTCAACCTATAATCCAATTTTGCCCGCGGAGCAAGCCATCGTGAAAAAAGCCCAGCAAGGCGTCAGCGAAAAAAAAGACGAGCAAGCCATCGCAAAGAGAGAAGAGAACTGAGCCGGCGCTGAGGCGAAATCAGGGAACCGTCTGCGAAGGGCGCGCGAGCCGGAAATCCGGGCCACACCCTTCGGTAATCTTCATGAATGCGGCCCGCGAGCGCATCATTGTTCTATGCCGCAATTTCCCCAGACGCACACCAAGTCACGTTCTCCTCGGGTACGCATTCCCAACCAAGGCTCCATCCGCTTCAACCTGGGCGAACATTCCGTTCAGGCCGTGCTGCACCGGCTGTCCCTGACCGGCGGCCTGGCCGAGTTTAGCGGCCAACTGGGCGACGTTACCATCGCGGAAGCCAGGCTGAATACTCCGGCCGGCGTGTTCAGCGGACTGGTGGAATTCCTGCGTCCGCAGAAGAGCATGGGACCGGCAGCGCGGGCGTTCCGCTTCATCGCGTTGGGTGACGCCGACTACAAACGCCTGAGCGCGACTCTGCACCTCATGCGCAGCAAAGGCTACGCCGTAGAGGCGCGCTAGGGCTTCGCCACCCGACGCCGGCGCCATTCAGCAGCCTGGAACACTTCTCTTAAAGAAGACCAAAGCCGCAGAAACAACTGCGGCATCCCTTTAGCGGTTTTTGTTGTCTCACCATCAGCTATTCAACCCGATTTTCATGGTCTGGGGAAAGCGGTTCGCCAGCCGGCCTGGATTTTATCGGTTGAAAACTGAAGAGGAGACCCCACCATGAAACCGATCCGCAAAATACTATTGATTACGGCGTGCTTGACGGCGTTTGCGGTCTTCGCCCAGCAAAACCCACCGCCGCAAAGCTCGCCGAAGCCGAGCCCGTCACCGCAAAGCTCGCCGCAACCGAGCCCGTCGCCGCAGAGCGGATCCGATGCCGTCGCCCCGCGGCCCGCCCTTCCTGATGCGAACGTCCAAGCCCAGACCTTGCAGGAAAAGCTGGCGCTGGACGATGGCCAGAAAGCCAAGATCAAAGCCAATCTGGAAGACCAACATGCTCAAAGGCTGGCTGTGATGAAGGACGAGTCTCTTTCCCCGGAAGACCGCGCGATCAAGCTGCGCGGCATCCACGACGATGAGGTGGCAAAAATTCGTGATGCCCTCAATGACGATCAAAAGAAAAAGTTTGAAGCCATGGTAGAGGAAAATCAAAACCGCGCGCGCCCTGTTCCGCCCAAGCCGGCCGGCGAAAGCGCTCCCAAATAGCTCCCCGGACATTCCCGGCCTTCGGGCCGGGAATGCCTTGCCCTCCCCATCCCGTTTCTGTTGATTCCGCGCTGCTTCCAAGCGTTCCTTCCGCCACTTCTCCGGCCTGCTCTATAATCCGCGCAGCCTTATGTGACGGAGTCCGGCATGAAGACCGCCATCGCCCTTTTCTTCTTTTCCACTTTCGGCGTTTATCTGGGCGCGCAACTGCCCGAGTGGTGCCGCGAT
>JBGPLR010000329.1:0-4595 GCA_041486545.1 Terriglobia bacterium | reverse complement strand
GATCATGCGGGCCCTGGGCGCGGAGGTGATTCGCACGCCGGAAGAAGCCGGGATGCAAGGGGCCATCAAGAAGATCAAAGAAGTCGCCGCCACCATCCCCAACAGCTTTACCGCACTGCAGTTTGAAAATCCCGCCAATCCTGATTTTCACCATGACACAACGGCTGCCGAGATTTTTGAGCAGATGGAAGGCCGGCTGGATGCGATCGTTGTGGGCGTGGGCACGGGCGGAACTTTTTCCGGCCTGGCCCGCTATATGAAAGAAAAGCTGCCGCAGGTGCACACGGTGGCGGTAGAAACGCAGGGGTCGGTGCTGCAAGGTGGAGCGCCGGGACCACACAAGGTGGAAGGCATTGGCAGCAGCTTTGTCCCCAAGACGTTCGACCGCAGTGTTTGCGACGAAATCATTATGGTCAATGACCAGGACGCTTTCGCCACCGTGGCCCATATGGCCAGGCAGGAAGGAATCCTGGGTGGATCGAGTGCCGGCGCCAATGTCTTCGCCGCGCTCCAGGTGGCGCGCAACCTGGGCAAAGACAAGCGCGTGGTGACGATTATTCCGGACTCGGCGGAGCGCTACATGTCGAAAGATATTTTTGCGGGTGGCGTGTAGCCAGCAGGCACAGGAGCAGAAGGATCATGGCGAAGAAGAAAATCACAAGCGGTGCGGTGCGAGGCACCAAGACTTAGGGTTGAGCAACACGTCCGCGAGGCCGACTAGCGCGCCGAGCGGACTGTAGCAGGAGCAGAAGGATCATGGCGAAGAAGAAAATCACAAGCGGGGTGGAGCGAAGCGACAAGAAAAAGATAGGCTTCGCGACGACCGCGATCCACGTGGGCCAGGAGCCTGACCCTTCCACCGGGGCGGTGACCGTCCCCATCTTCGCCACGTCCACGTATGTTCAGCAGGGAATCGGCAAGCATAAAGGATACGAGTACGCGCGCGTCTCCAATCCCACGCGGACGCGGCTAGAAACCAATCTGGCCGCGCTGGAAGGCGGCAGCTCAGCTCACGTCTTTGCCAGCGGCATGGCAGCCACGGTGGCCGTGACGCAGTGCTTCCTTAAGCAGGGCGACCATCTCATCTGCGGAGAAAATGTTTACGGCGGCGTTCCGCGGCTCTTCAACCAGGTGCTGGCCAATTACGGCGTGGAGTTCAGTTATGTGGACACGTCTGACGCCGGCGCGGTGAAGAGAGCCATGCGCTGGAACACGCGGCTGGTTTGGATTGAAACGCCCACCAACCCGCTTATGATTTTGACCGACATCAAAGAGATTGCCCGCATCGCGCACGCCAAGGGCGCGGAGCTGGTGGTAGACAACACTTTCATGTCGCCCTACTTCCAGCGGCCCATCGAACTGGGCGCGGACATGGTGATGCACTCGACTACCAAGTTCCTCAACGGCCACAGCGACGGGCTGGGCGGCGTGATCGTTGCCACCAAACCGCAGCACGCCGAGAAGCTGGCGTTCATACAGAAAGCTGCTGGGGCCATCCTGTCACCGTTTGAGTGCTGGCTGGTGCTGCGCGGCGTAAAGTCGCTGGCGGTGCGCATGGAAAAGCATGACGAGAACGGCCGGGCCGTGGCGGAGTTCCTGCGCAAACACAAAAAAGTAAAGAAAATCATGTATCCGGGATTCAAGGACCACCCGCAGCACGCGCTGGCGAAGAAGCAGATGAAAGGCTTCGGCTCCATGATCACCTTTGAAACCGGATCGCTCGGCAACGCAAAAAAAATGCTGGCCAAGGTGCGCGTGTGTTCGCTGGGTGAATCGCTGGGAGGCGTGGAGACGCTGATCTCTCATCCCTCAACCATGACGCATGCCGCGCTGGGCATTGCGGGGCGCAAAAAGATTGGACTGACGGACGGCATGGTACGCATTTCCGTGGGCATTGAAGACAAGAAAGATATCATCGCCGATCTGGACAACGCTCTGGCGGCGATCTAGGAACTCTTACCACAGAGGGCACAGAGGAACACGGAGGAAAAGCAACAAAAAGGACAGCGAGCCGCAAGCCGCTTAAGATTCTGCTCTGTGGTCCTCTGTGCCCTCTGTGGTTAGTCGGTGTTCTTCGCTATCCAATCCAAATATGCTTTGTCGCCTTCAGCGATCTCCAGCATGATGCACTCCGGCAACTCGTAGGAATGCAATTCTTCAATGGCGGCGCGCAGGCGCTCAAAGATTTCAGCCCGGGTTTTGATCAGCAGGAGCCATTCTTCAGCCGTCTCCACTTTGTCTTGCCAGCGATACACTGATTCAATCCTGGGGACAATGTTCACGCACGCCGCCAGTCGCCGTTCGACAAGCGCACGCGCGATCTTCTTGGCTTCGTCCGCTGAACCGGCGGTGGTGAGCACCAGGCGCATTGGGGTCATAAGGATCTCCAACGGGGAAAGTGTACCAACTTTGCGTTGTAAGTTCTGCGGCGTTATTCTCATCGTCATGCCTGCAAACATCAAATTCGGCACGTCGGGCTGGCGCGCGATCATCGCCGAGGACTTTACCGTCGCCAACGTGCGCCGCGCGGTGACGGGCATCGCCCGGTACGTTGTTTCCCAGAAGCCATCAGGCGCGCGGGTAATCGTGGGCCGCGATCCGCGCTACATGGGCGAGCGTTTTGTTGACATCGCCGCGGAGATTCTGGCGAGCTTCGGCATCACGCCGCTGGTGATCGCCGAGGCCGCGCCTACCCCGGCGATTTCCTTCGAAGTGGTCCGGCTGAAAGCTGACGGGGCGATCAACTTTACTGCTTCGCACAATCCGCCGGAATACAGCGGCATCAAGTTTTCCAGCTCTGACGGCGCTCCGGCGCTCCCGGAAGTGACTACCGCCGTGGAATCGCTGGTCCCGGCAGAAGCTGGGCCGGCCGCGAGTTCGACGGCCAAGGCAGCGGCTGAAACGGTTGATCCCAAACCTGCATATCTGGCGCGATTGAAAGAGATCATTGATCTGCCGCTGATACGCAAGTCGGGGATGAAGATTGTTTTTGATCCTTTTTGGGGCGCGGCGCGCGGACATTCTGACGATTTGCTGCGCGAAGCCCAAATTCCCGTGGACACGGTGCATGACACGCGCGACGTGCTTTTCGGCGGGCACGCTCCTGAGCCGGACGGCGAATTGCTCAATGACACACGCGCGCGGATGAAAGCTGCGGGCGCCCGCCTGGGCATCGCCACCGACGGCGATGCTGACCGCTTCGGCATCGTGGACCAGGACGGGACGTTCATCCAGCCCAACTACGTGATCGCCGTGCTGTTCGATTATCTGGTGGAGACGCGCGGCTGGAAAAACGGAGTGGCCAAGTCCGTGGTCACCACCAACATGATCAACGCGCTGGCGGAGCACCACCAAGTTGAGTTGCACGAGACCAAAGTGGGCTTCAAGTTCATCGGCGAGCTGATCAAGCAGGACAAGATTGCCATCGGCGGCGAAGAAAGCGCGGGACTTTCCATCCGCTATCACGTTCCGGAAAAAGACGGCATTCTGGCCGGGCTGTTGTGTTGTGAAGCCGTAGCGCGGCGCAATAAGTCATTTCAGGAGCAACTGCGCGATTTATTTGGCAAAGTAGGTTCCTTTTACCCGCAAAGAGCCAACTTCAGCTTGACGAAGGAACTCCATGAGCAGTTTACTAAGAAGTTAAGGGTTGATCCGGCGGAGATTGGCGGGCGCAAGGTGCGGCAGGTGGTCCGCACCGACGGCATGAAGCTGCTGTTCGAAGATGGATCGTGGATATGCTTCCGTCTTTCCGGCACGGAGCCGGTGGTGCGCGCGTATTCAGAAGCGCGCTCTGAGCAGGACGCGGAAAAACTGGCGGCTGCGGCGAAAGACTGGATCTTTTCTTAGGCGGACTTTGCGTAAACGTGCTTTTGCTTGAACGTGCTTTTGCATGAACGTAGCTTGGGTTGAACTTGCATGGACCAATGGCTGGCCAATTCGAAAGCGTGGATCACGGGCGCGCAGCGCACGCTGGCGACCATGGGGGTGGTGCTGCTGGCCTGCGTAGTGGGATACAAGGTGGTGTTCGGGTCGAACGGCCTGCTGGCCTATCATCAGAAACGCGGCGAGTATCAGCAGTTGCACCAGCAGATCCAGTCCCTGGAGCGGGAAAACAGCGTATTAGACGAGCAGAACAAGGCCCTGAAGGACGATCCCAGGGCGATTGAGAGAGAAGCTCGCGAGCGGCTGCGCTATGCCCGCAAGGGAGAGAAAATCTACACGCTAACCACGGCGCCGGCTTCGCCCGTCAAGGCCCGGAAGTGAGGAGCGTTCATCTCCTTTGGTACTGCATGGGGAAGCGCCTTTTCGCCTTGCGCCAAGTCCCCGGTTCATATACAACTTTTTAGGATGTAACTTTCCTCGGGCAAAACACTCCATATCCTGGATCGTAAGGCTATGAGGCTGGGGCGCAGTCCTGCCCGCACTCAGAAAAGAATTTCACTCAGGAGACAAGTTGACTATGAAGAAGATCGCGTTGCTTTTCCTTGCTGTAGCGTTCATGGCGTCAGTTTCAATCGCCAAAGACAAGGCCCCGAAAGCCCAGAAGATTGCCGGTTACGTGAACGACGCCAAGTGCGCCGCCAAAGCCGGAGAAG
>JBGPLR010000328.1:0-4628 GCA_041486545.1 Terriglobia bacterium | reverse complement strand
CTTCCGTGCAAGTGGCGCAGGGGCAGGCGTCGCGCAGCCATACGAAATTGTAGTGGGTCTGGTGGCCGTCGTCCCACTCAATGTCCACGCCGGCTCCAGTGGAGATATTCACTTTGACGGATTTGGGGGTCGCGACCGCCATATCTTTTCAGTATATAGGGTCGCGGGAATCAGAACTTCAACACCACGCCTCCACCGGTATAGAAGTGGTGGATGTGAGTGGTCAAGGCCGTGGCGCTGGTCAGGGTGGCCACTGGGCCTGATTCCACCATGCTCGGTGTCCAGAAATCGCGCACCTCGCCCCGAATGGCAAGGTGAGGTGACGTCTTGAAGTCTAGTCCGCCGCCGAATTGGGCTGCGCCCTTGGTGTGCCGGCTGCTGCTGAGGTCCTGGGAGAGGCGCGCCACCCCGTACCCGGCTGTGGCCCAGGGTGAAATCCGCCCTTTCGGCAAGAACTGGATTCTGGCTGCCGGAGTGAAGAAAAATGCGGAGCCGCGAACGGTCCCGGAGAACCCCAATGTTCGGTTTGTGGAGACTACCTCGACATCATGGCCTGGCTGCGCGAGCATCGGGAGCTCAAGGTAAAGAGCCGTGGGGCCCATGGCAGTGATCCGGCGGGCATAGGCCAACGAGAATGAAACCGAAGCGTCGTTGCTAAATGTGGTCACGCCCTGGCAGCCCGCGACCTGGCAGCCAGGAAGGAGGGTATCGGTCCGGAGCTTTTGATCACTCGTAAAAGTGGGACCGATGGAGAAACTCACTTCGTTGTCCTGTCCAAGACCCCAACCCGTCGCCAGCAGTAGAAGACAGAAGACCTCTATGATTCGTTTCATCTTATTAAGCTGTACTTCAAACGTCGCTGTACCAAGCTATACCGCACTCATAGCTGGAAGTTTCAAGGATCTAGTCTAGCAGCTAGCTCTCCGAAGTGTTCCGCCACAAAATCCCAATCCGACTCCGCCTTGAAGTCCTTCGACTGCCTTGGCCCGTACTCCGTAGGCCGCGCCACAAACGCCGTTTTGTAGCCGTGTTTGCGCGCGGCCGCCAGATCGTAATTGTGTGCTGCCACCAACATGATGTGGGCCGGCTCGGTGTCCAGCAGCTCGGCGGCGCCGAGATAGACGCTGGGATCAGGCTTGTAATGGCGGAAGTGGTCCGAGGAAAAGATCACGTCCCAGGGCAGCCCGGCGAAGCGGGCCATGTCCGCCAGCAAGCGCACGCCGCCGTTGGAAAGCGTGCCGATGATGTACCTCTGTTTAAGCCGCTGCAGCCCGGCCACCGCATCCGGCCACGGGTCTAGCGAGTGCCAGCTCAGGACCATCTGCTTTCGCAGCGGTTCGCTGACCGCATCCAGCCCGTAGCGCGGCAGCAGCGAGTCCAGCGACTCGCGATGCAGTTGTTCCAGGCTGGCCCAGCCTCGTTGCCCGCTGCGGACGTTATCCATCGCCGGCTGGTACGCCGCGCGCCAATCGTCGGCCAGGGCCTCCCAGTCCGCGGCAAGCCCGTTTTCGCGGCCTAACTGCTCAAGCCGCCGGATCAGGCTGGTGCGCCAGTCAACCACGGTTCCGAAAACATCAAAAAGCAAGGCTTCGACCAAGCTCCGCTCGCCTCCCCGTGCAGCATTTCCGATGATACCAGCCAAGGCGCGGGCCACGATTTCCCACGCGCTCATTTCCTGGGCGCTCATTTCCCAGGGCGTTCATTGCCAGGCATTCATTTGCCAATCCCCCTAACCTGATGTAAAATTTACCTTTACTAACATAGCTCTGAAGCCTCAAAGCCCTTCCGAGTAGAAAATCAGGGAGTTTCCTGCAATGGCAAAAGTTTGTGAAGTCTGCGGCAAAGGCCCGCAATTTGGTAACAAGATCAGCCACGCGCACAACACCAGCCGCCGTCGCTGGAACGTGAACCTGCGGCCCGTCCATGCCGTGGTCAAGGGCGCCAACAAGCGCATTCGCGTCTGCACCAACTGCATTAAGTCCGGCAAAATTAAGAAGGCTTCCTAAGTTTTTCTGCAAGAAAAAGCCTCCCTGCGCGGGAGGCTTTGTTGCGCCGGTCCGCAGAAGGCCGATAAGAGCCAGGACTTCAGAGCTTCACGACTTCAAAATCTCAGGGCTTCAAAACTTAAAGACCACGCCGCCGCCGATGAACACGTTGTGCATTCTTCCTGTGTCCGACAGCGAATTCGGGCTGGCGGTGTAGAAGTCGCGGACTTCGCCCCGCAAACCCAGGTGCGGCAGCCGTGTTTTCACGTCCACGCCGCCGCCAAATTGCAAAGCTGCGGAGTTGTTGCTGGCGTCGCCGCCGAAATGCGCCAGTCCTCCGCCCACGGTGGCAAATGGCGACAATCCGGCTTTAGGAAAAAAGTTGAGCTTTACTCCTGGAGTAAAGAAGAAAGAAGAGAAACGGAGACCGGGGCCGCCAGCCTCGCGTCCGGGAATTCCCACTAACGGGACTTCCAGGCTCAGCGAAGCGGCCTTGGCATCCAGCAGGCGTGCCGCCAGCGTCCCCTGGAATGCGACTTTCTTGGCTACAGGAATGTGAAGGGTTGGGAAGTTGCACGGCGCGGCAATGCACACCACGCCAACCTGGGCGTCAGTGGCCACGACGCCTCCCACTGAAAACGCCGCTTCATACTTCTGCGCGACGCCCTTTTGTACAGCCAGGAATGCAAGCAAGAACAAAAAAGTAACTAGCTTTCTCATGAATGAATCCCTCCCTCGCAGGCAGTCGCCCGGCCATCCGCATGGCTACATGCCATTTTGACGAGAGATTCCCGTGGTTAACGACTTTCCTCTACAGCAGCGCGATCACGTCAATCTCTACTGACACGTCTTTGGGCAGGCGAGCTACCTCCACCGTGGAACGTGCCGGCGGCGAGTTCTTGCAGAGTTTTGCATAGACCTCATTCATCTGGGCAAACTCAGACATGTTCTTCAAGAACACCGTAGTCTTGACCACCTTCTCCCAGTTGCTGCCCGCCGCCTGCAGGATCGCCGAAAGGTTCTTGAGCACCTGCTCGGTTTGCGGCTCGATCCCCCCTTCAATCAGGTTTCCCGTGGCTGGATCGATGGGGATCTGCCCCGAGATGAATACAAATCCGTTGGCCTTGATGGCCTGCGAGTACGGGCCGATCGCCTTGGGTGCGTTGGGAGTGGAAACTACGTCGCGGGTAAAGGTCATGAGTGCCTCCGGAAAAAGTCCAGCCGCAGATTTTCGCTGATTCCCGCAGATAAGACAAATCAGGCAAAGCGGCTAAACCTTGTTCAACCGCTGCACATCGTGGATGCCAGGAATCTTCCGCATGCCGTTCATCACGCGCTCCAGGTGTTTGACGTCTTCAATGTCAATCACGATATCAATCGTCGCCTGGCTCTCGCCGGTGCGGGCTTCAATATTGCGGATGTTGGTATTGTCGTCACTGATCACCGACGTCAGTTGCTTCAGCATGGCGGGCCGGTCCTCGCAAAAGACGGACAGCTTCACCGGATACGTGGCCTTGCTTTCGTGCTTCATGATAGCGGGCTTGGCCCATTCCACGGCGATGCGCCGGTCGGCTTCATACATCAGGTTGGTCACGTTGGGACAACTTACCGCGTGCACCGCCACGCCTTTGCCTCGCGTAACGTAACCGACGATGGCTTCCCCGCGGATGGGATTGCAGCAGCGCGCGCGATACACCATCAGGTCGTTGTAGCCCTTCACCTTGATGGCGCCGCCGTCTGCGCTTTGTCCAAACACCCGGCGGATCACCGTGCTCAGAGTGCTGGTGCTCTTGGGCGGCTCTTCCGCGGGGGCCTCGTCAGAAAGTCCAGGCGACAGCTTGGCCAGCACCTGCCGCGCCGAATGCTTTCCGTAACCAATGCCCGCCAGCAGGTCCTGACCGGAGCCCAGGCCATATTCTTTGGCGATGGTGTCCATCTGCTTTTCGTCAAGATCTTTCATGGCCACGCGATACTTGCGCGCCTGCTTCTCCAGTAGTTTCTTGCCGATCTCAATCGCCCGCTCGCGCTGGTGAATGTTCAACCAGTGGCGGATCTTGTTGCGCGCGCGCGTGGATTTGGCGATGCCCAGCCAGTCCCGGCTGGGATTGTGGCCCGACTGGGTCATGATCTCCACCACGTCGCCGTTACGCAGCTTGTAGCGCAGAGGCACAATGCGTCCGTTGACCTTGGCGCCAACGCAGGTGTGTCCCACCTCCGTGTGGACGGAGTACGCGAAATCTATCGCGCTGGCGTCGCGCGGCAGAATCACCACTTTGCCCATGGGCGTAAAGGTGTAAACCTCTTCCGGGTACAGGTCCACTTTCAGCGACGAAAGAAATTCGCCGGGATCTTTTACGTCCTGCTGCCACTCCACCACCTGCCGCAGCCATGAGAGGCGCTGTTCGTCCTTGGCGGAAACCGGACTGGCGTCTTTGTATTTCCAGTGTGCGGCAATGCCTTCTTCCGCCATCTTGTGCATCTCGTCGGTGCGGATCTGCACTTCAAACTGGTGGCCGTCTTCCGTGATCACCGTAGTGTGCAACGACTGGTAAAGATTGGGCCGAGGCATGGCGATGAAATCTTTGATCCGTCCCGGCACCGGCCGCCACATCTGATGGATCGCTCCCAGCACGGTGTAACAAT
>JBGPLR010000327.1:0-4645 GCA_041486545.1 Terriglobia bacterium | reverse complement strand
GGTCCAGCCGGCGATAAGCGTTCACGCTGGGGTTGAGCAGCAGGCAGATGTCATTGCCGTGGGTGAGAATGCGGTCCACAAAGGCCCAGCCCAGCTTGCTGAGTTTTTCTTCGCCCTTGGGGTCCCAGAAAAGGTTTTTGCCGTCTTTGCTGATGGAGACGTTGGTGTGCATGCCGCTGCCGTTTACGCCCACCACCGGCTTGGGCAGGAAGCTGGCGGTAAACCCCATGCGCGTGGCCACCTGGCGGCAGATGAGTTTGTAAAGCTGGATCTGGTCGGCCGCGGCGACGACTTCGCCGTAACCGTAATTGATTTCAAACTGTGAGGGCGCAACTTCCGGATGGTCTTTCTCATTCTGGAAGCCCATCGCCCGCTGCACTTCCGCCGTGGTGTCAATGAACGTGCGCAGCGGATCGCCGGGCAGCGAATGGTAATAGCCGCCGGTGTTTACGTATTCGAACTTGCCGGTCTCGTGGTAGCGGCGCTCGGCGTCCGTACCCTGGAAGAGGAAGCCTTCAATCTCATTGGCGGCGTTGAGTGTGTAGCCTTCCTTCTTGAACATGTCGTCGGCAAACTTCTTGAGCAGGCCGCGGATATCGGCGGAGTACGGTTCGCCGCCTTTGTCGATGACGTCGCCAAAGACCAGGACTTTGCCGGGACCAAAAATGTCTGACGGTCCCCAATAGAAGGCGCTCCAGTCCATGGCCAGGCGAAGGTCGGATTCGCGTTGCGCGGTAAAGCCGCGGATCGACGAGCCGTCAAACGTCAAGTTGTCCCAGCTCTTGATCAGGAACTTTTTGTCGTAGTCCAGCATGTGCAGGCGGCCTTCCAGATCGCTGAACAGGACGGTGACCGCCTTGATGCGCTTTTCGTCCGTCAGGTACTTCAGCCGTTCTTCCTGTATGCGATGCATGGGCACGCGGTTCTTGCGCTGCTCTTTGGCCTTCAGGTTGAGGGCTTCCAGTTCGTCGTACGAGAGGGTGAGGAAGTTGCGCAGTTCGTTTGACATGGCTCTCCTGGAAATTTCTTAACACCGCAAACTGTAAATGACTTTTGGGAAACTCTTGGGCGCGTGGAACTTAAAATTATAGGGTATCGCGAGGGCCCGTGGCGCGGCCAATTAAATAAGATTATCGGCAGGATAGGCGAAATTTATGGATGTGGAAAACTTGTGCAAAAGCAAGACCGCTGTGGACGTTTATGCCGACCGTAATGCTTCCGCCGTGACCGGCAACCGCCTCACTCAATTTGCCGTTCACACGAAGAGAATATTCACGCATCGGTCTGCCCCAATTGACTTTGACCTCGCCGCGCTGCAAAACGTTAGCCGCAGGCAGCTGAGCTATATTTGAAAGTCGCGTTTTGTCGTCTGCATAGCCGGAGGAGCCTTGCTGCTCTACTACATCACTGACCGCAACCAATTTCCCGGCAATGCCGCGGGAAAAGAGCGCCGTCTGCTGGACAAGATCGCCGAATGCGCCGCCGCGGGCGTGGACTTTATCCAGTTGCGGGAGAAGCGGTTGCTGGAAAGCGACCTGAGCGCTCGCGACCTCGAAGCTCTGGCGACGAAAGCAATTCGCGCCATTCCTGCCGGCTCGCCCACGCGTCTGCTGATCAACTCGCGTTGCGACGTCGCGCTGGCCTGCGGCGCCCACGGCGTCCATCTTCCGGCGAACGATCTGTCACCCGATCAAGCTCGCGCCATCTTCACTCGCGCCGGAGCGCCGAACGCGATCATCGGCGCTTCCACACATTCTTTGGAAGAAGTCATCGCCGCGGAAGAACAAGGGGCGAGTTTTGTTGTCTTCGGGCCGGTGTTTGAAAAAAGCGGCCAAGTCAATCCGCAGGGTTTGGAGCAGCTCAAGCAAGCCTGCCAGCGCCCCCGGACCGAGTCGTCACCGGTCCCCGTGCTGGCGTTGGGCGGAATCACTTTGGAAAACGCCCAAGTCTGCCTTGACGCCGGTGCAGCGGGCATCGCCGCGATACGGCTGTTTCAGGAAAACCGCGCCGAAGAAATTGTCAGCCGGTTGCGAACGATCGCAAAGCTGTCAAGGTAGTCTCCTTGAACGTCAGAACAGCAGCCAGTTCAGCAGCGTAGAAATAATGCTCAGCAGCAGTGCGCCGATCAGCGCGGCTTTCCAGGACTTCACTTCAAATCCCGGACTGATCGCCGCGGCAATCTTCAGCAGCACGGCGTTCACCACGATCAGGAACAAGCCTAGAGTGATGATGGTGATGGGAAAGGTTAAGAACCGCAGCATCACACCCAGCGTGGCATTGATGAAACCAAAGACCACGGCGGCAATCATCGCGGCAAAAAAGCCTGCCAGACGAAATTCCGGTACCACGTTTGCAACGATCAGCAGTGATACTGACTCAATCAACCAGCGCAATAAAAGGTTTCTCATCGTGTTTTCGCTTGAATCCTTACGCGCGTTCTTCCCGCCTCTTGTCGCCGATGATCCAGTTCAGAAAAGAGGAAACCAGACTGACACAAATCGCGCCGATGAACGCCGCCTTCCACGAAGCGATCGTGAACCCAGGCGTGAAATACGCGGCCACCTTGAGCAATACCGCGTTGACCACGATCAGGAAAAGCCCCAAAGTGACAACGGTCAACGGGAAGGTGAGGATTTTGAGCACCGTACCCAGCGTCGCGTTGATCAACCCCAGTATCAACGCCGCTATCAAGGCCGCCACGAATCCGTTCACCACAAAGCCCGGCACAAAGTGGGCCACCACCATCAGGGTCACCGTGCTGATCAGCCAGCGAATGAGCAATTTCATGCGGTCATTATCTCAAAACAGGTTGCGTGCTTTCCCCCTTACTTCACAAAGATGGCTTTCGGCATCATCACATGCACGCCCTTGTTGCCGTCCACCAGTTCGGTGATGTCCACGTCGCCGGCCACGCTGGTGAGCATGTAAGCGTCATCGCGGCTCAGATGTTTTTCCGCTACCAGGAAGTCAATCATCTCGCGGACGGCCATCTTAGTGGCTTCATACAACTCCTGGTGAAATCCCATGCTGATGTAGTGCGTCGCCGTCTCGGCTCGCGGATACTTCTGCCCGGTCTTCTTGTGCACGATGAATTGCAGCGTGCCCACCAATGACGTTTCCAGCGCCGTGATGTCCACTTCACCATTGCCCTGTCCCACGTGGCCGTCTCCGACCTCGAACAGCGCCCCGCGCACGTGCACCGGCAAAAACAATGTGGTTCCCGCGACCAACTCCTTGTTGTCCATGTTCCCGGCGTGGTTGCCCGGAGGCGCGCTGTCAATCCGTCCGTAGCTTTCCGGCGGAGCCACGCCCATACTGCCGAAGAAAGGATGCAGCGGTATTTCAATCCCCGGCGCAAACCTGGCGATCATGCGTTCGCGGTCCAGGGGAATGATTTTCATCTTGCGATAAGGAAAATCTTCCGGCAGGAAGCCGCGCGTCGGCCCGAACGCGTTGTAGGCGTACGCGATGGCCAGGTCAATCTTCTGTATGCGGACTTCCAGCGTGTCGCCCGGCTCGGCATCTTCTATATAGACGGGCCCGGTCAGAATGTGCCCGCCGGGACCTTTATTAGTGACTTCCTTGTAGATATCGCGCAGGCTCTGTTGTACCTGCTCCGGAGGAAGTCCGGCACGTTCCAGTCCCGTGGGACTGTTGGTGATCAGCGTGTCAAACTGCACCGTGTCGCCGGAATGGATCCGCAGCACGGGCGGCGCAGCGGCATCGTAATAGCCCCAGGCCACGGTCGCCGGAGTGGCTTTCAGCGTGAATTTTTGCGCAGACGAAGGAACCTGAGTCTGCGCGAGCGCAAGACTTGAAAACAGAAGAAAGAAAACGAGCCGGCGCATGTGCCTCCTGATGGGAGCAGAAGTTCGAAGACAAGATTGAAGCAGAAATTCTTGCAGAAGCGAAGCGATATTTGTGCCTGGCGGGCTACTTCAGGCTGCGGCACTGCGGCGAATGTTTCTTTTTCCAGTATTTGTCAAAGCCCTGCCGGCTACCGCCGCAGCAGCGTGTTCTCCGGATCCAGAACAATCTGTTTGGTCCCAGCGGGTGCCGTGAGCGTGAACTCGGTTTCCGGATCGTCGGCAAAAACAAATGCCAGGAAGTGCGCCTTGCCTTGCGTGTTAACCGCATACATGGGAACGGCCGTGACCAGATCCTTGGAGCTATGACTTTCTTTGATCACGCCCTTAACCCGCACTCTCCCGTCGGCCGCACGCGTCAGGCTCACTTGCGTCAGCGTGAACTGAGGAATGGAAGCGCCATTCACCCAGCTGTCAAAGAACCATTCCAGTGACTTCTTCTTTTCGTAGTGCAATTGCGCCGGCAGCACCTGCTCGAACGCCGTTTGAAGATCGTGGGTGGAGATTTTGTGGTTGGGTGACTTGTCCAACAGCCCTTTGAGGGCGGCGAAGAACAGCGCATCACTGTTGGCGCCGCCGGCCTGGCGCAGCATGGTCCGCAGCATGTGGATCAGCCACGTCCCGCGGCCGTACAGCACTCGCTCGTACGCTTCCGGGAATTTTGAAGAGGTCAGCCGCGGACCCAGCGTCACCGGCCCGGCTTCAGCGATGGGTCCGTTGTTGGTTTCCTTGAGCAGTTCGGCGCGGTAGTAGTCCAGGGCGATCTTCATCGCTTGCGG
>JBGPLR010000326.1:0-4652 GCA_041486545.1 Terriglobia bacterium | reverse complement strand
GGTAAGGCCCGTGGGAAGCGTATCCACCACGCTTACCGGGGCGAGAGTAGGAGCGTTGCCATTGTTGATGACATTGAGCGTGTAGGTTGCTCCCGTCTCACCCTGGAAGAAGCTGCCGTTGATGACGCCGGCGTGGAACTTGGTTACGATCAGGTCCGGCGCGTTGATGTTGGTGAGGTCACTGGCGGTGTCGTTGGCGGTATTGGCTTCGCCGCCGCCGGAAACCGCGGCCGTGTTGGTCACCTGCGCGGGCGCGTTGCCGGCCACGTTCACCAGGAGGGTGATTGCAGGATAGCTCGTGGACAGCGGCAGAGCGTCAGTGCGCGTGCAAGTCAGCGTGCCCAGCGCACACGTCCAGCCGGTCCCGCTGATGGCCGTTGCCGAAAGCCCTGCGGGCAGATTGTCGGTCACGGTGACCGTTCCGCTGGTGGGACCTCCGCCGGCGTTGGATACGGTGATGGTATAGGCAGCGCCCACCTGCCCGACTGTGAAGTTGCCGGTGTGGCTCTTGCTGATGGTTAGGTCCGGCGTGTTGCTCACACTCGTTGTGGTGTTTCCGGTGAAGCCCGCCGCGTGGGTGTCCTGGACGGTGATGGTCTGGCTGCCCAGGGTCGGGAGCGTCACGGAAAACGTGTGCGTGCCGGCGTCTGCAGCGACAAAGGTGTAATCGGCCGGCAGGACCGCTTGCGGGTCTGAACTGGTGAAGTGCACCGTGCCGGTGTAGCCGGCGAGAGCGGATGGATTCAAGCTGCTTTGCACCGTCAACGTCACATTGAAGGGTACCGTCAAAAAGCTGGTTGCAGGAGCGCCCAGGTTGAAAACAGGCGGGGCGCCTACGCAGTCATTCTGCACGTTGGAGAATTCCAGCTGCACCGCGTAGCTGTTGCCTCCCGCATTCACCAGTGCGTCCTGGCCGTTGCAGATATCGCCGATTTCGGCATGACCGGGCGCGGGATCATACCAGGCCGGAGGAGCCGCGAAATTAGTAGCGGACGAAACCAGAACATCGGTCACCGCTTCTGCCATTTCGTGGCTGGTGACGGCGGTGACGTTCTGGAAAGTAGTTCCATTTCCGCAATGCGGGCTGATACAACCGCTGGTCGGACCAAAATCCGGCAGAACTCCATAGGGCACGTTCGTTGTCAGATTGGAGTGGTACGCGCAGAACCCTCCTGCTTGGCAGCTCTTGATCGTAGGGGTAGCGCTGATGGTGACGCCCGGAGGGAAGTAGATCATGTAGAAAGTCTCAACGTTCCCGGTAGCATCATTCACCGGCTGAGGAACGTGGTTTGCCGTGATCTGCGCCGCCAATTCCGTCTGGATCTGAGTGTCCGTAAGCGCGCAAGCTGTGGGGCCAGGGCACAACGCCGGCGTAATGGTCACGGCCGTGTCAAACACGCCGCGCACCAGCGCCTGGTTGCTGCTGACGGCCGGGACGCCCGCGCCGATGATCCCGGTCGTGCTGTATTCGGTCAGCAAATCATAAAACCTGCTGCTGGTGATGTCGGTGAAGAACTGGCCGATGCCTCCGGTTACCCCCGCGTCCACGTTCGGTCCCCAGAACACCGCAACCACATGAATCTGGGAGATGACCGGCCCGCCCCAGTAAGTCAAATGTGAGTTGGTTGGAGCGAAAGTATTCTTGAGGCTGCCCCGGCCAAACGGAACAATGTGCACCATGCCTTGCGGAGCTTGCACAATTGGCGCAACCTGCGTGCCTGGTGCTACAGCCGGTGTCGCAACCGCCGGAGTCGAATCCGCCGGTACTGTGCTGACTCCGGGCGCAGAATCGGCTGCGGGAGTTTGCGCCACCGCGTGGCCCAAACTGCCCAGCAACGCCAGACAGGCAATCAAACACTCGATCGCCATAGTTTTCCCTATGCCTCGGAGCTTCGCGAAAACTGGCTCGCGAAAAGAAGCCTTGCGCAACCGGAGCTTGCGGACGTGGATCTTGGCCAAGCTGAACAACTGAGACCCAGCAGGAGATTGGGAGAACAGGGGAAACCATCCGCTCGGGGACATAGCTACTCCTTAGGCTTGCGGGCGAAACAATAGATACTCTATAGATTACGGGAATGGATTATAGCTGGTTAAGTAGGAACATCAATAGGTTGAGAACCATCATTTTTACCAATGCAAGAATAACTGTTACCTATGGGCTGGCGCGTCCAGGCCCCGCGCCCGCTCTGCCGCTTGATTCCCGTCATGCGCCGCGGTTTACTGGCATACAAAACGGTGCGACAATTGAAGATATGCAAGTTGCGCCCGTCACGCCCCAGGGAGCATCTAATTGACAGTGCATCTAATAACGATGCTGCTAATTCAACCTCGGCCCTGTTGAAAGTCGCAATCGAGTTAAGCTCAGGAAAACATGACACATACGCAATCGCTCTTCTTTCAGAAATTCGGCATTACTGCGAACGATCTTCAGCATTACCTGGGGGAAGCCCTGTCCGCCGGAGGCGAATATGCTGACCTGTACTTTGAGTATCTGACGTCCACTTCCATCAGCGTGGAGGAGTCCATTGTAAAGTCGGCGTCCCAGGGCATCTCCGCGGGGTGCGGGGTGCGTGTCCTCTCTGGAGAGCGCACCGGTTACGCCTACACGGACGACCTGGCCCCGGAAAAAATCCTGCGCGCGGCGCGCACTGCCGCCCTCATTGCCCGTGGCCCGGCGCAGCAACCGGTACAGAACCTGAAAGAGACCACGGCCCACCAGCTTTACCAGATTTCATCGCCATCCGCCGACGCCGACATCGCCGCCAAGCTTGACCTGGTCATGCGCGCCGACAAAGCCGCCCGCGCCGTCGATCCCCGCATTGTCCAGGTCCGCGGCGGCTATGTGGACGAACTCCGCCAGATCCTGGTCATCGGCTCTGACGGGACCTACGCTACTGACGTCCAGCCCCTGGCCCGCTTCAGCCTGACGTGCATCGCCAAGTCCGGCGAGAATTCCGCCCGCGGCGCCTCCGGCGGCGGCGGCCGCGTGAGCCTGGATTTCTTCCAGACCGACAAGACTCCTGAGTATTACGCCCATGAAGCCGCACGCCAGGCCATCATCCAGCTGGACGCGCGCGAAGCTCCGGCCGGCGAGATGGAAGTGGTGCTTGGCCCGGGATGGCCCGGCATCCTGCTGCATGAAGCCATTGGCCACGGCCTGGAAGCCGACTTCAACCGCAAAGGCACTTCAGCCTTCGCCGGCATGCTGGGCAAGCGCGTGGCGTCAGACAAATGTACCGTGGTGGACAACGGAACGCTGCCTTCGCGCCGCGGCTCCATCAACGTGGACGATGAAGGCTCCCCCACGCAAAACACCGTCCTGATTGAAAAAGGAATTTTGAAAGGCTACCTGAGTGACAAGCTTTCATCCAAGCTGATGGGCATGCCGGACACCGGCAACGGCCGCCGTGAAAGCTATGAACACATTCCCATGCCCCGCATGACCAACACTTACATGCTGGCCGGCGAAGACGCTCCAGAAGACATCATTCGCTCGGTCAAGCGCGGGGTTTATGCCGTGAACTTTGGCGGCGGCCAGGTGGACATCACCAACGGCAAGTTTGTGTTCTCCACCTCTGAGGCCTATCTGATCGAAGACGGCCACGTTACCGCGCCGCTCAAGAATTGCACGCTGATCGGCAACGGGCCGGACGCGCTCACCAAAGTTTCCATGGTCGGCAATGATCTCCAGCTCGACGAGGGCGTGGGTACCTGCGGCAAAGACGGCCAGTCCGTCCCCGTGGGCGTCGGCATCCCCACCATCAAGCTGGACAGCATGACCGTGGGCGGGACGGCCCGGTAGCGGGTCAGTTTGGCTGACCCACTACCGGAGTATCGGCGTCTAGCGGTTCCGGCGTGCCGGGAGCGCGGGCCTTTAGGCAGACGTCATCGCGCAAGCGATGAATCTTTATCGTTCTTGCGGCAATTTGATGGGAACGCTCCATCTACCTTTGAAAGAGAATTTTTGCATGGCCACCAACACTGAAGTTCTGCGTCCCACGGAAACTGATCTGCGCGATCTTGCCACTGACGTTGTCGCCCGCGCCATGAAGGCCGGCGCTTCCGCCGCGGAAGCCGTGGTCCGAGAAGGCACGGAGTTTTCCGTGGTGGTCCGCATGGGCTCGGTTGAGACCCTGAAAGAATCCGGCGCGCGCGCCATGGGGCTGCGCGTCTTCCGCGGCCAGCGCTCCGCCAGCACGTACTCCAGTGACTTGACCGCGGAAGGTGTGGACCAGCTGATCAAAGGCGCCCTGGAACTGGCCCGCGTCACTTCGGAAGATCCGTTCTCCGGGCTTCCTGAAGCGAATGAATTGGGTTCTCTGCCCGGCGATCTCCAGCTTTACTTTGAAGACGTGTATTCGCTGCCTCCGGAGGAGCGCATTGATTATGCGCGCCGCGCTGAGCGCGCCGCCCTGGATGTTGACCCGCGCTTCAAAAACTCTGACGGCGGCAGCTTTGATGCCGGCACCGGACACAAGGTTCTGGTCAACTCGCTGGGCTTTTCCGGCGAGTATCGCCGCTCATCGTGTTCGGTAAGCGCCGTGCCCATCGCCCAGGGTGAAGACGGCTCCATGCAGCGTGACTACTGGTTCTCTGTGGCCCGCTCATTGGCCAAACTGGAATCGCCGGAAGCCGTGGGCCGTGAAGCTGCG
>JBGPLR010000325.1:0-4657 GCA_041486545.1 Terriglobia bacterium | reverse complement strand
TGCTGGTGAACAGGGTTGCCTGGCGTAGTAATCTCATCTCTAATCTGAGTGTGTTATAAACCCAGAACAAAAGCAACTTAAGGAAGCCTCTGGACCAAGTTACGAACAGCCTGCTACCTCACGCCTTCGCCGGACAGGACGAAAGGTTTGTCCATGCTTTCGGCGTAATCAACATCGGAATCGAACATCACGCGTTTCCCGGAGCCGCCGTGGCCGTGGCCCATGAGGGCAAGCTGGTCGCCCTGCAGGGCTTTGGGACTTTCACCTATGACGCCGGCTCGCCTCCGGTGACGCCCGCCGCCATCTACGATCTTGCGTCCGTCACCAAAGTTGTGGCGACCACCGCCGCCTGCATGCTTCTTTATGAGCAAGGCAAGTTCCGGTTGGAACAGCCGGTGGCGGAAGTGCTGCCGGAATTCGCCGGCTACGACGCTCGCCGGGCGCAGATCACGTTCCGCATGCTGCTGGCGCACTCGTCCGGCTTGCCGGCTTACGCCCGCATGTTTGAAGGAGCAACCAGCAAGAGCGACATACTGGATCAGGCCGTTCAAGTTCCCTTGTCAGTCGATCCCGACAGCCGCGCCGAGTATAGCGACCTCGGCTTCATCCTGCTGGGCGAAGCCCTGGAACGGATTACCGGCCAATCGCTTGATAAGTTTTGCAAAGAACAGATCTTCCATCCGCTCGAACTGGCGACCATGACTTTCAAGCCAGCGGCCAACCTGAAATCTCTCATCCCGCCGACGCAAGATGACCAGACGTTCCGCCATGAGATCGTCCAGGGCGAAGTCAACGACGAAAACGCCTGGGCCATGGGCGGCGTGGCCGGTCACGCGGGCTGTTTCTCGACGGCTGAGGATGTAGCCATTTTTGCCGAATGCATGCTCCGTGGTGGCGCGCCGTTGCTGCAGCCCCACACTGTGGAATTTTTTACACGCCGCGAGGACACTCCGGCGGGAACTTCGCGCGCGCTGGGGTGGGACACGCCGTCACTTCCGTCGCAATCCGGCAGTCTTTTTTCTCCCCGATCCTACGGCCACCTGGGCTATACGGGCACGTCCTTATGGCTCGACCCGGAGCGCCATCTGTCTGTTACTCTGCTAACCAACCGTACTTGGCCGGACCGCGAAGCGCAGTCCATCAAGCAAATCCGGCCGGCATTCCATGACGCGGTGATCGAGGCGATCAAGTGACCTTCAGGCAGCTGGGGACCGAGCAACCCAACCGGGATTCCGCGGAGCTGGACACCAAATCAGCTCTGGAGATCGCTGCCATCATCAACCTGGAAGACCGCAAAGTGGCTGCCGCCGTGGAGAAATCGCTGCCGCAAATCGCGCTGGCCATTGACGCTATTGTGGAAACCATCCGCATGGGCGGACGCTTGATTTACGTGGGCGCGGGCAGCAGCGGGCGAATCGCCGCGGGCGACGCCTGCGAGTGTCCTCCCACCTTTAATACTGATCCCAAGACCGTGCAGTACGTGATCGCCGGCGGTGAAAAGGCCCTGACCCGCGCCACCGAACTCAATGAGGACTCCCGCGCCGCCGGGCGCCGGGCGCTTTCCAAACGCAAACCCAACCGCAAAGACGTAGTGGTGGGCGTGGCTGCCAGCGGTCGCACACCATACACCATCGGCGCCATTGAATACGCCCGCAAGCAAGGCGCCAAGACCGTGGCCGTGGTTTGCAATCCTGGTTCCGAGCTGGGCCGCGCCGCGGAGATTGAGATTGTCGCGGACGTCGGCCCGGAAGCGCTGTCCGGCTCCACCCGCATGAAAGCCGGTTCTGCACAGAAGATGGTACTCAACATGCTCTCTACCGGAGCCATGGCGAGACTGGGCTACGTTTACGGAAACTTTATGGTCAACGTCCAGACCAGGAACAAGAAACTGGTGGAACGGGGACTGGCCATCCTGGAGCAAGCTGCCGGGGTGGACCGTAAAACAGCCGCGCGGGCCTTGAAGTCGGCAGGCAACCAGGTGGCGATTGCGCTCATCTCGCTCAAGACGGGCTTGAGTCGCGCTGAAGCCGGGAAAGAACTCAAGCGCGCGAAAGGCAATGTCCGCAGGGCAATCGTGGACAACCTGAATTAACATCCGGGTAATTTAGAAGCGGATACTCTAGAATCGGGTACTTTAGAATGGGTATTCTAGAATGAAGTCGATTCCAAAACGGCGAGCGCTGCGGTCCGAGCTGATGCCGGGTGCCGGTAATCTTCCGGGTTCTTTTGCCGGATTCAAGAAGCCGCCCATGAGCATGCGGGCGGAACTGCTGGACGAAAGTGCATTCGCGTCTCTGGACGATAACCTTATGGACAGATTTGTGATTCGCGGCGGCAACCCCCTGGTGGGGACCATCCGCGTAAGCGGCGCCAAGAACGCTGCGCTTCCGGCGATGGCCGCCGCCATCCTCACCGATGAAACCGTCATCCTGGAAAATGTCCCGGACGTGCGCGACATTCATACCGAGCGCAGACTGCTGGAGACCATGGGCGCGGAAGTTCAACTTGCCTATGGTGGCGACCCGCATCGCACTTCCATCTGTTGCCGTAACTTGTCGAACCCGGAAGCCGCCTATGACCTGGTCAAGACCATGCGCGCATCCACCCTGGTCCTGGGACCGCTGGTGGCCCGCACCGGACGCGCCCGCGTCTCGCTGCCCGGCGGCTGCGCCATTGGCGCGCGGCCCATTGATCTCCACATCAAAGGCCTGGAAAAACTGGGCGCCACCATCACCCAGGAACACGGGTACATTGAAGCTTCGGCTGAACGTCTGCACGGCGGGCACATTATTTTTGACAAGATCACCGTGACCGGGACTGAAGACCTGATGATGGCCGCGGCCCTGGCCGAAGGCGAAACCGTGATGGAAAACTGCGCCCGGGAGCCGGAAGTTTCTGACCTGGCTGCCCTGCTCAACAAGATGGGCGCGCAGGTGGAAGGCGCGGGTACGTCCACGATTCGCATTCACGGCGTCAGCAAGCTGCGCGGAGCGCGGCATCGCATTATTCCTGACCGCATTGAAGCCGCAACTTTCATCATTGCCGCTGCTCTCACCGGCGGCGACCTTACAGTCGCCAACTGCGATCCCCGCCACTTGGGCGCGCTGCTCCACAAGCTGGAAGAGTGTGGCCTGAAGCTTTCTCCCGGCAAAGACTCCGTCCGCGTCACCAACGGCCACAAGCTCCGCGCCGCCGATGTGAACACCGAGGAATACCCCGGCTTCCCCACAGACATGCAGGCCCAGTACATGACGCTGGCTACGCAAGCGGAAGGCAGCTCTGTAATTACCGAAAACATTTTTGAGAACCGCTTCATGCACGCGCAGGAACTGGTGCGCATGGGCGCCAATATCCGCGTGGAAGGCCGGCGCGCCGTGGTTCGTGGCAGCACGCCGCTGAGTGGCGCGGCTGTCCAGTGTTCTGACCTGCGCGCTTCTGCGTCCTTGGTGATTGCCGCGCTGGTGGCCCAGGGTGAAACCATCCTGGACCGCGTTTACCACATTGACCGCGGCTACGAGCGCATTGAAGAAAAACTGTCCGCTGTGGGCGCGCAGATCAAACGCATCGGCGAGATGCTGCCGGAGAGAACGCAGACCCCGGTGGGCGTGGCGTAAGGGCACTATTTCTTCGCCGCATAAAAATAATAGTCAGCCGTGTACGCGCTCTTGGCTTCCTTGCCCAAGTCGGACTCGCCGCAGCTCGCGGGCGGCAACCCGCCCATCGTGTTCACCCGATGGATCGTCGTGGCCTTACCCAACGCCCCTTTTCCCGAATTGCTCGCCACTGAAACCAGCAACCATGGGATCGCGCTTGCGTCCGGTGCGTCGGCCTTCGCTAACAATTTCCCCGTAACCTCGCTGCCGTCCTGCAACTTCCAGGTTGGACCGCCGTAGTGGCTGCCGATCACCGCGCCTTTCTCGTCGAACACCTCTGCCAGGGGCATTTTCATGGTCCAGGCCGGTCTGCCATCCGCGCCTGCCTTGCAAGCGTAGATCTGGTAGCCGGTGGCGCTCACCTTGAGCACCAGTTCTTCTCCATCGGGAACTTTCAAATTTTCAGGGACCTTGGGCGGGACCATCTTTGCGTCTTCCTTGCTTTTCTCGCAGCGTTAGCCTGGTGCTGCGACCACAATCTGGAACGCCGATTCTAGCACTCAGCGCCCCTTCTTCCCCTTCGCGCCCTTTGCGTCCTTTGCGGTAAATCTCATCAGCTTTGCGTCCTCCCGTGCTTTGCGGTAAAACTTCTTTCATGAAGATCAGCAAGAAAACCTTCAAGCTGGCCAACGCCTACCGCGTGGACCACGGAAAATCTTTTCGTCTGAAAGATTTTGATCCGGCGGAGACGCGGGACCTGCTTTCCAAAGAGAAAGCCGACGAGCTTTTGCAGCATGACATCGCGCTGATGCAGGAGTTGCAGGAAAAACTCTACGCCCAGGATGAATGGGCCCTCCTGCTGATCTTTCAGGCCATGGACGCCGCCGGGAAAGACGGCGTGATCAAGCACGTGATGTCCGGCGTGAACCCGCAGGCCTGCCAGGTGTACAGCTTCAAGCAGCCTTCCACGGAAGAACTGGACCACGATTTCCTGTGGCGCACCAACAAATGCCTGCCGGAGCGCGGGCGCATCGGCATCTTCAACCGCTCTTACTACGAAGAAG
>JBGPLR010000324.1:0-4658 GCA_041486545.1 Terriglobia bacterium | reverse complement strand
CTCCGCCAACCTGATCCTCTCTTCCCATGACTACCGCGGCACCAAGAAGCTGGAAGAAACCTTTGCCAAAATGTGCCAGTACCCGGCGGACTTCTTCAAGCTGGTCAGCACCGCCAACTCGCTTCATGACAACGTGGTGCTGATGAAGTTCCTGGAAAAGCACAGCCACGAGCATTCACTCGTCGGGCTGTGCATGGGCGAACAAGGATTCATCAGCCGGCTGCTGTGCGTGCGCGCCGGAAGCCAGTTCACCTTCGCCTCCGCCAATCCCGGTGAAGAAACCGCGCCCGGACAGGTCACCGCCCGCACACTGCGCGAGACTTATCGCATTGACCAGGTGGACGCCGCCACGCGGGTGTACGGTGTGGTGGGCGATCCGGTAACGTATTCGCTTTCTCCCGTCATGCTGAACACCGCGTTCCGCCGCGAAAACGTGAACGCCGTCTATCTGGCACTGCACGCCAAGACGCTTGACGACCTGATGACTTGCGTGCGTGACATCCCGATTGCCGGCTTCAGCGTGACCATGCCGTACAAAGAAGAAATCATCAAGCATCTGGACAAGACGGACCCGCTGACCACCAAGATCGGCGCCTGCAACACCGTGGTCCGCGCGCAAGACGGCAAGCTCTACGGCTTTAATACCGACGTGACCGGCGTGGTCCGCCCGCTGGAAACCCGTATGCGCCTGCAAGGCACCAAGATTCTCGTCCTGGGCGCTGGAGGCGCGGCCCGCGCCGCGGTCTTTGGACTGAAAGAACGCGGAGCTGAAGTCTACATCCTGAATCGCACCGCCGGTCCGGCCCAGAACCTGGCCAAGCAAGCCCGCGCCAAAGCCATCAACCGCACCATGCTGAAGAAGATGGAATTTGAGGTGATCATCAACGCCACTCCCGTCGGCATGGAAGGCAATCGCGATCCCATGCCCATCGCGGAAGCCGATTTCAAGGCCCGCTACTTCTTCGAAATGGTGTACACGCCCAGCGAAACCAAAATGGTCAAGCTGGCCCGCGCCAAAGGCATGCACGTGATCCTGGGGGCGGAGACGTTCGTCCAGCAAGGCGCGCGCCAGTTTGAAATCTGGAGCGGCAAGCCTGCGCCGGTGTCCGAAATGCAGCGCGTGGTGGACTTTGCCCTGGCCCAGCGCGCCGCGGCGAGAGCGGCGGAGGGAAGTACGAAGAAGAGAAAGAAGTAGCCGCCCCGACGCCCATTCGACAAGCCAAGAAAAACAAAACCTTACCGCTGATACGCGGATTCAACGGATTCACGCTGATAGATCTTTGGAGACACTCCTGCCTGTGCCGATCCAGCTAACGTTTATACTTCTTCGTTCCCAAGCCTTGCGCCACTTTCGAATCGGGAGGAGACACGCATGAACTCATCCATCAGAAATCTGATTCGGATTCTTCCACTCGCAGCGATCTTGTTGGTTCTCACAACCCTCCCGGCCTTCGCCGCCCCTTGCGAATCCCTGAGCAGCCTCAAGCTGCCGGACACCACAATCGTCTCCGCACAAACCGTGCCAGCACACGGCCTGACCAATCCCACCTCGCCCGCCTTCAAAGACCTGCCGGCGTTTTGCCGCGTCACATTGCAGATCAAGCCCAGCGCGGATTCTGACATCAAGGTGGAAGTCTGGATGCCTCTCTCCGGATGGAGCGGCCGCCTTCAGGGCACGGGCAACGGAGGTTTTGGCGGGTCCATCACTTATTCCGTCATGGCCTTTGCGTTGCGCGCCGGCGATGCCGCGGCCGGCACCGACACCGGGCACACCGGCGCGCCCCCGGACGGCACCTGGGCCTTGCATCACCAGGAAAAGATCATTGACTTTGGCCATCGCGCCATCCACGAGATGACGGTCAAGGCCAAGGCCATTGTCGCGGCGTTCTACGGAGAAGGCGCCAAGCACTCCTACTTTGCCGGCTGCTCCAATGGCGGACGCCAGGCGCTGATGGAAGCGCAACGCTACCCCGCCGACTACGATGGCATCCTGGCCGGCGCGCCTGCCAATTACTGGACTCATCTACTCACCGCCGCCATCTGGAATATCCAGGCCACGGAATCAAAGCCCGCCGCCTACATTCCGGCGGCAAAAATTCCAGCGCTCAGCGCCGCCGTGCTCGCCGCTTGCGATGCACAGGATGGGCTAAAGGACGGTCTCGTCAACGACCCGCGCGCCTGCCACTTTGATCCGGCCGTTCTGTTGTGCAAAAGCGGCACAGACAGCAACAGTTGCTTCACCGCGCCGCAAATCGCGGCGCTGAAGAAGATCTACGCCGGCCCGCGCGATTCCAAGGGCCGCAAGATTTTCTCCGGCTTCTCGCCCGGCGGTGAAGAAGGCGGAGGCGGATGGTCCTTGTGGTTGAGCGGCAGCGCCCCCGGAAGCAGCCTGCAATTCCTGTTTGGCAATGGATTTTTCAAGAACATGGTGTTCGATAATCCCGCCTGGGACTTCAAGACCTTCAACTTTGATTCCGGTGTGAAACTCGCCGATGACAAGCAGGCCCGCGTGCTCAACGCCACCGATCCGAACCTGCAAGATTTTCAGAAGCGCGGCGGCAAGCTGATTCTGTACCACGGCTGGAGTGACATTGCGATTCCGCCGCTGAATACCATTGCGTACTACAACAGTGTGGTCCATGCGATGGGCGAGAAAAATACCGCAAGCTTTGTCCGCTTGTTCATGGCGCCGGGCATGCAGCACTGCGGCGGCGGGCCGGGACCCAACGTTTTTGGCCAATGGGCGGTTGCGCGCGATGACGACTCGCAGGATGGCGCTCTGGCGGCGCTGGAACAATGGGTGGAAAAAGGCACGGCTCCGGACAAAATCATCGCCACCAAACGCGCCAACGATCAGGACCCGGCCAGCGCAGTGAAGATGACGCGTCCCCTGTGCGCGTTTCCCCAGGTCGCCAGATACAAAGGCGCGGGCGACACCAATGACGCCGCCAATTTTGTTTGCGCAGCGACCAAGAAATGAACCATCAGGGACAAAAATCCAGCGTACACGCCCATTTGCACACATGCGTCAAACCTTTGCACATGTCAAAGTGTCCATTTTCAACTATTTACATTGGCCTTAAGGTCTTTCACTGCTGATTAACAATATAGTAACTCTTTAGTTCACATGCATCGACCTTAGAGGTAAAATACCTTAAGCGAGTCTAAGGTGCTTGGGGCGTGAGAAGCCGTCTTTTCAAAAGATTGCGTTGGTAAAACACCCGCAACACCGGCTCGGCATCAGATTTAGAGCCAAGGCCTCATCGTCTAGAGTTCTGCACGCAAGGATTGTGTCAGTGACAGCCGTACCGCCGTTCAAGGAATCGTCGCGGGAGATGATCGTCGAGGTGGCGCGTGCCCTGGACTCGTACTTCCCGGACATCACCAACAAGTGGCGCGAAAAACTTGTCTCCGAATTTGGTTTTGACGGTCGCACGCTGGCCGCGCTGGAGCGTCTGACGCCCGCCGCTTCCTGCGGATATCTTCTCTACAATGATTTTCCCGGCTTCCAGGAAAACCTGCAGTACTTCAGCACCCGTCTGGCAAAACTGCAGGTGGATACGCGCGCCGTGGCGCGCAGCCTGGAACTGCACCTGCTGAGCTGCGATCCTTACCTCTCCGGATTGTTTCCTGATCGCGAATCAGAAGCCAAGGCCACACTGGAAATGCTGTCGTCGGCTTCGTTCGTGATCATTTCCGGCGCGTACTTTGACGCGCGCACGCTGGAATCCACGGCGCTGCTCTCCGTGCTGGACGCCGAGCTTGCCGCCGGCGACCTGCCTGCGCTGCTGCAAAACGTTTTAGGAATTACCACGCGGACTTTTCAGGCGTCCATGGGCGGCGTGCTGCTGCTGGCCCCGGAGAGCGCACAGCTTCGCGTGGCATCTTCCCTCGGGCTGGAGCAGGAGTTGCCCGATAATTTCAGGATCGAATTAGGCAAAGGCTTCGCCGGCAAGATTGCCGCCAGCGGCGAGCCCGGCATGGTGCTGGACACCAGCGCGGAAGGCGGGCCGTTGACGCCCATGATCCGCCTGAAGGCCAAATCTTTGTGGGGCGTCCCGCTGAAAGTGGAAGGCCAGACCATTGGCGTCTTGATCATTGGTTTTCCCAAGCCTTACGAGTGGCTGCCCACGGAGCGCGAGTTACTGCGGGCCATCGCCGAGCGCGCGGCTCTGGCCATGGAACGCGCCCGTATGACGGACGCACTGCGCGAACGCGAACAGAAAATCGCCGACCTCTCCGCCCACCTGCTGCGGGTGCAGGAGGAAGAGCGCAAACGCATCAGCCGCGAGCTGCACGATGTCATCGCCCAGATGCTGACGGGCATCAACATCCGCCTCGCCACCCTGAAAAAAGAGGCCGCGCACACCCCCAAGAATTTTGACCGCAGTATCACCCGCACCCAACGGTTAGTGGAACATTCCGTGAACCTTGTGCATCAGTTCGCGCGCGAATTGCGCCCGGCCGTGCTGGATGACCTGGGACTGATTCCCGCGCTGCATTCCTTTATGAAGGCTTTTACCACGCGCACGGGTGTGCGCGCTCATTTGACAGCCTTTGCGGCGGTGGAACAAATGGATGCCGGCAAACGAACGGTGCTCTTTCGCGTCGCCCAGGAAGCGCTCACCAATGTGGCCCGCCACGCCCACGCCGGCCGG